>DAIPYU010000091.1:0-20181 GCA_036782635.1 Nodosilinea sp. CTOTU7353 | reverse complement strand
TTTCCAGCTTGTTTATTTTTCAATGAATCCGATCTTATAAAGTTTAGGACAATACTCCTTAGGCTCTTCTCAATTAGATTCCGCTCCCTGCTTAGCACGGCAAGCTCTTCAGCCCATTCATCTGAGTTTGAGAAACTACCTCCTAAAACATTATTAGAATGCTCATGTTCAGAAAGATCTTCTTTCTCTTCAAGGTATAGCTTGAAGCCTTCATCCATCATTTTCCCAGACATGATATATTGCTGACGCTGAGTCGATATGACTCCATAACGTCCCAGGATCGAGAGATATTGCTTTGGGCAATCAGAAGATTTCCCTTCATGGCATTTTTTTACAACTTCTTCGAGTTCAGGATAGACGCGAAATAGGTGCATTAATGCGACCTTAGCTAAAGTCCCTCCTTCGCTCTCGTTAAATCTTTCTAGGAGAGATAGTATAAGTTCTCTGTCTGGAGCATGAGGCCGGATTTGAGTTTCAATATTCCTGTGAATATAGGAGCATGCTTTTCTAATCCAGAATGGAATATCGCTACAATATTCTCCAATCAGATCAGCAGTATATTCATCAAACTGTAAGCCAGCAACCCTAGCCAGAGATCGTATCATGGCATTGCTAGCACCTCTAGGCAAAGTGCTTAAGTATTCTTCTGGGATGAAAGATAAAGCAGCATTCTCTACTCCATTAATTGCCCCAACGCGAAACCATTTACTAGAGACACCACTAATTAGAAGTGAGAATCTTTTTTCTAACCTTGATGCTTCTTGGTAAGAGGCACGCAAGTTCCTCCAGAATTCGTTGAAGTCTGCCTCCCATCGAGGTTCTGTTGGACTCCCAGGGGTTATATAATCTACCTCGTCAAAAAAAATCACTACGGGCAGTTCAACCTTTTTTATCGAATCCAGTAATTTTTTAGAACCTTCCACGATACTTATATCTCTGTCAATAGGTTCTATACTTGAGTAACTTCCTAGAGAAGAAGTGTCAGAAAGAGAACTTGCAATCGAATGAAGTAGCTGGCCAGCCGTCATCGCCCAAATTGAGTCTATCGAGCAGTCAATCATCACGCAATGACAGCTATGATGGCTTTTAACTACAGAAACGACGCGATTTAAAATAGAAGTTTTGCCGATTTTTCGAATTCCAAGGCAAGATTTTATTTGCCCTTGTTGTAATTGCCTGGCTAAATCCTGGGCCTCTGTTCGCCTACCATAAAACTGACTGTCATCTGAAACGGGGCCAGAGACATCAAAAGGATCGTATGAGAATAGTTCTTGACATAATTGTTTTTCGAACTCTTCTTGATTAATTGATGAAATGCTATCTTCCTTAAGATATACAGGAAGAACAGTCAGTCCTTTTTCTCTGCCCCAGTTTTTTAGTTTATAGTTGCCACGAGGATCAGCATGTACGATGACTACTACTGTAGACTCGAGCCTGCCTGACTCCTCGTCAATAATCTCTTTAGCTGTAGCAATTGTTCTCTGTTGAAGGTCTGTGAAGCTAGTAAATAAGACTAGAATTTCACGTTCAACACTCAGAGACTTTGCTAATCTTTTAGAGCATTTCGCAAAAACTTTGGCATATACACCTCCACTTCTTGTGATGAAGTCTTTGCCTGTAATTTGAAGAAGAGCATTTGAAGGCCTTGAGAAAAGAGTCACCATTTCTTCAAGTATTTCTTTTGGTTGCTTTGGCCTTTGGATAGCTTTTCTCGAAGGATTTTCCATGTTTTTTCTGACTAAAGTTCACAATAAAAAAGAGCTATCCCCGACGCAGAAGCAGCGAATTCACCACCACCGCAACTGAGCTAAACGCCATCATGCCGCCTGCGGCGGCGGGGCTGAGACTGACTCCGGCAGTGGGCAGCAGCACCCCTGCCGCCAGGGGTATGGCCACCAGGTTGTAGGCAAAGGCCCAGGCCAGGTTTTGGCGAATTTTGTTAAAGGTGGCGCGGCTGAGGGTGAGGGTTTCGAGCAGGCCCGAGAGTTGGTCGCCCATGAGAATCACGTCGGCGGTTTCCATGGCGATGTCGGTGCCGGAGTGGAGGCTGATGCCGACATCGGCCTGGGCCAGGGCGGGGGCGTCGTTGATGCCGTCGCCGACGAGGGCCACGGTGTGGCCACTGTCTTGGAGCTGACGAATGGCGTCAACTTTGCCCTGGGGGGAAACTTCGGCGGTGATTTGGTCGGGTTTGAGGTGGAGTTGAGCGGCGATCGCTCCCGCCACCTCCTTTCTATCCCCAGTCAGCACCCGCACCTGTAGCCCCTGGTCTTGTAGGTCTTTGACCACGGCGACAGCATCGGGGCGCAGCTGATCAGCGATCGCAACCAGCCCCACCACGCTATCCCCCAGGGCCACATACACCACCGTTTGCCCTGCCTCAGCCAATGCCTTCGCCCGGTCTTGCACGTCGGCATCGAGCATCATTTCTCGCTGGGTCATCCACTGCTGGTTGCCCAGGGCGCAGGGCTGCACCCTGTCGCCCCAGGTGACCTGGGCGGCGACACCGAGTCCGGGTTGGGTGTCAAACTCATCGGCTTGCAGCAGGTTGAGGTCTCGCTCGGTCGCCGCCCGGTGAATCGCCTTAGCCAGGGGGTGCTGGGTGCCGCTTTCGACGGTGGCGGCCAGTTGCACAATGTCGGCCTCGCCGAGGTCATTCGTCAGGGCTTGCACCTCGGTGACCGCGGGCTGGCCCAGGGTGAGGGTGCCGGTCTTGTCAAAGACCACCGTATCGAGGTGGGAGATGGTTTCAAGGCTGTCGCCGCCGCGCAGCAGCAGACCGCGCTCGGCCCCCAGACCCGAGCCGACCAGGATGGCGGTGGGGGTGGCTAAACCCAGGGCGCAGGGGCAGGCGACGACCATGACGGCGATCGCCAGTTTCAGACTCACCAGCAGGGTTGAGGAGGTATAGGTCATGGTGTGACCCATGTGGGCCATGCCCAGGGCCGAGTCCATCACACTGGGCCAATGAGCCAGGCCGATGAAATACCAAAACAGAAAGGTGAGGGTGGCCAGGCTCAGCACCCCATAGGTGAAGTAGCCCGAGATCACATCCGCCAGCCGCTGGATTGGGGCCTTGCGGCTCTGGGCCGTCTCCACCAGGCGAATCATCTGGGCCAGGACGGTGTTTTGGCCGGTGCCGGTGACTTGCAGCGCGATCGCACCACTTTGATTAACCGTCCCCGCCGTCACCGAGTTACCCGGCTGCTTCAGCACGGGCATCGACTCGCCCGTCAGCATCGACTCATCCACGGTGCTCTGGCCCGACACCAGAGTGCCGTCGGCGGGGATTTTTTCGCCGGGCAGCACCTGCACCCATTCCCCCACCTGCACGCAGCGGGCGGGCACTTCCACCCCGGTTTGGGCTACCCCGGCGGTGGCGGGGTCCGAGATCAGCCGGGCCACGGCGGGCTGGAGTTCGACTAGCGATCGCAGCGCATCCGCCGCTCGGTACCGCGCCCGCTGCTCTAGGGTACGGCCCAGCAAAATAAACGCCAGTAGCATCACCGGCTCGTCAAAAAAGCACTCCCAGCCCAGGCCGGGGAAAATCAATGCCACCACGCTGGCCAGGTAGGCGCTGCCGCTGCCCAGGGCTACTAGGGTATTCATGTTGGGCGCACCTCGGCGAATGCCCGCCCAGCCGTCAGTCAGAATTTCTCGCGCTGGGCCAAATAGCGTCACCGTCGCCAAAATGGCGTGAAACCACAGGGCGCTGAGAATCGGGATCGTCAGCCAGCCGAAGTGGTGCAGGTGGCCAATGGTGGAGAGGATCAGGAGGGCGATCGCCACCCCCAGCCGCCGCCCCTGCTGCTTTTGTTCTGCACGCTTGGCCGCCACCCAGGCGGTCAAGTCGTCGCCATCGCCGTCACTGGTTCTCGGGGTCGCCCCAAAACCCGCCTGGGCTACCTGTTCCGCCAGGTGTTCTGCCGTCACCGCCCCGGCCTCGGTTTCGACCACCGCCACCTCGGTCACCAGGTTCACCGTGGCCGATTGCACCCCATCCACCTGGGCCAGGCGCGTTTCCACGGCCCGCACGCATCCGGCACACTTCATACCGCTGATGTTGAGCACCACGGTTTGGCTCGACGATGTCTCAGAATCGGTAGCGGGGGTGGAGGTTTGGGCAGAGAGAACTGGCATAGGGCGAAAAGCTAGCAGCGGCGGTAGATCTAGCCTACCAAGCCGCTTCGGTCCGTGGGTATTGACTAGATGTGCTAAAAAACATCCCCGCTGCGCCGCCTACTCTCCCCGCCTAAGACCAGCGAATGGCTCAAAGTCCTTGTGCATTGGGGCATTAGCGGCATAGACGACGTTAGATCACCAGCTCTAAATTGCTCCCCGCTGCGGCCCGGCCATGCCCCAACAACTTGGGCAATACTCACAAAGATCATAGAATCGGAGCACGGCATCTACCTATAGACATAGGGATATACCCCCAGGTAGATGCCAAAGTAGCTCTATATACATAGAGTTGCTACGTAATGTAACAGTCCGTGTTGGAGTTTGCCCAGCAGCCTTCCCGCGCCCATTGCCAAAAGCAAAGTAGCCAGGAGCAACCAAATCCTAATGAAATCTTCTTTAGTTATCCTTTATCACCGCGAGCCTTACGACGAGGTCGTTGAAAACGGCAAGACCGTCTATCGCGAGAAAAAAAGCCCCAACGGCATTGTGCCGACTCTGAAAAGCTTTTTTGCCAATGCCGAGAGCAGCACCTGGGTGGCCTGGAAGCAGGTGGCCGAAGATAAGCAAGAGAGCTTTGATGACCGCGTCACCATGGAAGGCTGGAGCGATCGCGCCGTCATCCGCCGCATTCCCCTCGCCGCCGAGCGGGTCAAAGATTTTTACTACATCACCGCCAAAGAGGCGATCTGGCCCATTCTCCACTCCTTCCCCGAGCACTTCACCTACGAAAGCTCCGACTGGGAAAACTTTCAGCACATCAATAAGCTGTTTGCCGAGGCCGCCTGCGAAGAGGCCGCCGATGATGCCCTGATCTGGATCCACGACTACAACCTGTGGCTCACCCCCTTCTACATTCGGCAAAAAATGCCCAACGTGAAGATCGCCTTCTTCCACCACACCCCCTTCCCCGCCGCCGACGTGTTCAACATTCTGCACTGGCGCGAGGCGATCATCGACAGTCTGCTGTGCTGCGACCTCTGCGGTTTCCACATTCCCCGCTACGTCGAGAATTTTGTCTCCGCCGCCCGCAGCCTGCGCGATGTGAAATTGGTCGAGCGCAAGCCCGTGCCCGAGGCCTTTACCCCCTTCGGCACCGCCCTGGCCGAACCCGACATGACCACCAAGCTCGAATACAAGGGCCGTGTGGTCAACGTTGACGCCTTCCCCGTAGGCACCAACCCCGGCTACATCCACGAGATGGTCAACAAGCCCTCGGTGCAAAAGCGCGTGGCCGAAATCCGCGACGACCTGGGCGACAACAAGATCATTGTCTCGGCGGGCCGGGTCGACTACGTGAAGGGGGCCAAAGAAATGCTGCTCTGCTTTGAGCGCCTGCTGGCTCGCCGCCCGGAGCTGCGCGGCAAGGTAAATTTGATCATGACCGCCGTTAAAGCCGCCGCTGGCATGCGGGTCTACAAGACCGCCCAGAGCGAAATCGAGCAGCTGGTTGGCCAGATCAATGGCAAATACTCCACCCTCACCTGGAATGCGATTCAGCTCTTTACCGAGCCGATTCCCTTTGACGACCTGATGGCGCTGTACAAAACCGCCGACATCGCCTGGATTCCGCCCCTGCGCGACGGCCTCAACCTGGTGGCCAAAGAATACATCGCCGCCCACGGGGGCGAAAACGGCGTGCTGGTGCTGTCAGAGTTCACTGGCTCGGCGGTGGAGCTGCCCGATGCCGTGCTCACCAACCCCTACTCCGACAAGAAAATGGACGAGTGCATCGACTTTGCCCTCGACATGCCCCTAGAGGAGCAAAAGCGCCGCATGGCCAGTATGCACAAGGCCATCACCCGCTACGACGTGCAGCAGTGGGCCAACCACATGTTCCGCGAGGCCAATGCGGTGGACATGGCCGAGTCTGAGTCTGAGCCTGAGCCTGAGCTAGTGACGGCGTAGATCCCCGTAGGGTGCATAACGCTAGGACGAGGCCCCGCCAACGATCTAGGGATGCACCATTGAATAGCAACATTGGGGGTGAGTTATGCCCAGCGCTGATCCACCCCCTGCCCCTCCTAGGAGGGGAGTTAGTGCTCTCTTTGGTAGGCAAGTCGGCTGACAAGTTCCTCTCAGTGATCCCCCCTGCCCCCTTAAAAAGGGGGGTTTTAGAGCGGCCTCTACCACCAGCCCTGTAGGGTGAGCAGTGCCCACCACCACCGCCCAAAACCAATAGGCTAGGCTAGGGCCAGATCCCAGGGTTCTTTCCCAGATTTGTTGCCAATGCCCCAGTCTTAGACCCCCGTAGGGTGGGCACTGCCCACCATCCCCTTGCGTCCCAGACCAATGGGCTAGGCTAGGGCCAGATCCCAGGGTTCTTTCTCAGATTTGTTGCCAATGCCCCAGTCCACCGGAGAGCCCTGGGATCTGCGGCTATGATCGCCCTCTTTTCCCGACCAGAACAACAATATTTCTCCGGTTAAGCAATGGGTAAAAGGTGGGCAGTGCCCACCCTACAATCATCCATGCCATCGCCCGTCCTCTCCTCCCACTACTCTCATCCCCAAGATTCATGCGTAACCTCAAAACCCTGACCGACCAACCCTACGACCTGATCGTCATCGGCGGCGGCATCAACGGTGCGGCGACGGCGCGCGATGCCGCCCTGCGCGGGCTGCGAACAATCTTGCTCGAAAAGAATGACTTTGCCGGCGGCACCACCAGCTGGTCGAGCCGCCTAATCCACGGCGGGCTGCGCTATTTAGAATATTTTGAGTTCAACCTGGTACGCGAGTCACTGCACGAGCGGGAAGTGCTGCTGCGCACCGCCCCCCACCTGGCCAAGCCGGTACAGATGACGATTCCGATCTACCGCAGCGGGTCGCGCAGCTACCGCATCATTCAGGTGGGTCTGGTGCTCTACGACGTGCTCAGCTACGACAAGTCGCTGCCCAACCACCGCATGCTGTCGCGATCCAGCACCCGGCAGCTCTACCGCGCCATTGACGCTGACAAGCTGGCGGGGGCGGGCCAGTACTACGACGGTCAGGCCGAGCACGCCGAGCGCCTGTGCCTAGAAAACATTCTCGATGCCGACCAGGCAGGGGCGACGGTGCTCAACTACGCCCAGGTCGAAGACATTCACATGGGAGAGCAGCGCGTTACGGGCCTGACCTGCCGCGACCTGCTCAGCGACAGCAGCTTTGAGGTAAAGACCCACGCCAAGACCATGGTGGTCAACACCTCTGGCCCCTGGGTTGACGCAGTGTGCGGCCTCAGTGAGTCGCCCGTGAGCAAAGGCCGCAAGATCGGCGGCACCAAAGGCAGCCACATTATTGTCGACCCCTTCCCCGGTGCGCCCGACTCGGCGTTTTATGTCGAGGCCAAGTCCGACGGGCGGCCCTTTTTCATCATTCCCTGGCTGGGCCAGTACCTGATTGGCACCACCGACGAGCGCTATAACGGGCCTCTGGACAACATCAAGGCCGACAACAGCGAGATTGATTACCTGCTCAAAGAGACCAACGCGGTGCTGCCCGCCGCCCGCCTCAGCCGCGAGGATGTGCGCTTTACCTACGCCGGGGTGCGCCCCCTGCCCTACGCTGAGGGCAAAAAGGCGGCCAGCATTACCCGCGCCCACATTCTCCACGACCACAGCAAGGAGGGGGCCACCAACCTGATTTCGCTGATTGGCGGCAAGCTCACCACCCATCGCCAGGTGGGCGAAGAGTTTGTCAACGCCGCCTTCCGTAAGCGCGGCGAGGCGGTGCCCGCCTGCCCCACCCACACTCGGCCCCTGCCCGGCGCGATTTTGCTCGATGACGCCAAGGTGATTCAGTGGTGCGATCGCTACGCCTCCCAGATCTCGCCCCAAACCGTCGAACACCTGCTGAGCATCTACGGCGCTCGCACCGCCGAGGTGCTGGCCCTAGTAGACGAGTCGCCGGAGCTAGCCCAACCCATTGTCGAAGGGCTCCACGACATTCAGGCCCAAATCGTGTTTGCGGTGCGCGACGAGATGGCCCACACCTTTGTGGACATTCTTCGCCGCCGCACCACCGTCGCCATGCACCACAACTACGGCTTCGACGCCCTGCCCGTGGTGGCCCAAGTGCTGCGCGAACACTGCGGCTGGAGCGAGGAGAAGTGCGATCGCAATATCCGCACCTATCACCAGTTCATGGCCGAAAACTGCATCCCCGACTATGCGATGGGGCAGGAGAGCCCTTCGCTGCAAATGGCCTAATTGAGACATTGAGGAGATGAGGGTGGTGAGGAGGTGAGGAAGAACAAGCCTTACCCATCTCCTTACCCGCCCCTCTCCCATCCCTCTACCCATCCCTCTACCCACCCACTCCCCCATGCTCACCGCCTCCCCAACCCTCAACCAGGTCTTCGAAGACTACAAACATCGCCAGGTCACCCTCACCATTCTCGGCTCCGGGGCCTGGGGCAGCGCCCTGGCCCACATTGCCAACGTCAATGGCCACACGGTACGGATGTGGTCGCGCAGCAGCAATCTGTCCCTGGAGGATGCCGTCGCGGGGGCCGAGGTGATCATGTCGGCGATCTCCATGAAGGGGGTGCCGGAGCTGGTGAATCGGCTCAAGGGGTTGAATATTCCCGAGACCACCGTGTTCGTGACGGCGACGAAGGGTCTAGACCCTGAAACCACCCTGACCCCCTCGGTGATCTTTCAGCGGGCGTTTCCGCACCATGCGGTGACGGTGCTCTCTGGCCCCAACCTCTCCAAAGAAATTGAGGCTGGCCTGCCCGCTGCTACGGTGATCGCCTGTGAGAATGAAACCGCCGCCGAGGCCGTGCAGCACGTGTTTGCCGGGGAAAACTTTCGCACCTACAGCAGCACCGACCCCCTGGGGGCCGAGCTGGGGGGCACCCTGAAGAACGTAATTGCGATCGCCGTCGGCGTCTGCGAAGGGCTAAAGCTGGGGTCAAACGCGCGATCAGCGCTGATCACCCGCGCCCTGCCGGAGGTGATGCGCATTGGCACCCACCTGGGCGGCCAGCCCGAGACCTTTCTGGGCCTCTCGGGCCTGGGGGACATGCTGGCCACCTGCACCAGCGTGCTCAGCCGCAACTATCGGGTGGGCTACGGGTTAGCCGAGGGCAAATCCCTAGAGCAGATTCTCGACGAGCTGGGCAGCACCGCCGAAGGGGTTAACACCGCCCACGTGCTGCACGACATTGCCCAGCGCGAGCAGATTTCGGTACCGATTTCGCAACAGGTGTATCTGCTGCTCAAGGGCGACATTTCCGCCGAAGAAGCGGTCGCCGCCCTGATGGAGCGCAAGCTCAAAGCCGAAGATTACCAAGAAGTCTTGCAGAGCGAGTGACATCCTACCAAATCCCGAATGCATACCCCCAATCTGTAGGGGCGTAGCATGCTACGCCCCTGCGGGGTTTCTGATGATGAACCGGGGTTTACCAAAGCGGATTTAGGACCACATCTGATACCAAATCCGAGTCACATAGCCCCGATTCCCAAAAGGCCAAACCGTAGGGGCAAACGGTTGTTTGCCCTGCTGAATCGGGGGTAGCCAAGCAGGATTTGGTATGAATCTCATAACCCGAGCCCCAAGCCGACTAGTGCGCTGCGGCATCATTCGGCTAATTCTGAAACCTGGAACCCAGCACCTGAAACCCCGGCGAAGGTTGCCCTATTTCTGCCAGCCAGTACTAGGCAGATTCAACGGCGGCGGCGGCCTCAGTGTCTGCGGCAGTGATCGGCTCGGAGTCAGGAGCCTCTATGGCCGCAGGGTCAAGGGTCTCCATCGCATCTAAGCTGGGGGCGTCGGCGATCGCAGCATCCACGGTTTCCCCAGCTCCAGGCGTCTCCAACTCGGCGACGGTCAGATCTGCGTCAGCGGGTTCAAGGTCAGTGGGTTCAAGGTCAGTGGGTTCTACTTCAGCGGCCTCGGCAATGGCTTTGGCCATCGCTGGCTCGACCACTTCATTGCTCGGGGCTACGGGTGCCTTGGCCTGGGGTTCACTGACGGCGGCGGGCTTGGGGGGCTTGGCCTTAGCCACGGTGGGAATTTCGCCCGTGAGCAGCAGCTGGCGAACAATGCCGCCGTCGAGGTCGGTGGTGCCTTTGGCCTGGGAGCGGTCAACGATTTTTTGCCCCAGGGCTTGGCCGGCCTGGGTGGCTTCATCTAGGGTGCCGTAGCTGTGCTGGGCAAGGCGCTGCACAGCCAGGGTGAGTTCTTTGTTGCCGCGTCGGGTGGCGGGCTGAATGCCGCTGGCCACTAGGGTATCCTTGACGCCGCGCCGCAGGGCGGCTTGAATTTGGCGCACAGTGAGAGTAGATTGATTGACCGATGCCATTGCGTTTCCTCGTTGCTGCGTTCTCGTTGCTGCGTTCTATGAATCTGGGGGTTGTAAAAATTGTGGTTTGTGGATTTTGCGTTCTGTGAAAGCTGTAGGTGAGCGGGCTGCGCTGGGACTGAGTCCAAATCAAGCTACCCCAGGACTGCGGCTTTGCCGTGCAGTGTGGAATACATTGGTGCTGGCCCTGACCCTGACGGGCTGCCAGCGAGAGGTGGCGGTGCCCTGGCAAAGGGCTGTCCTGTCTCCAGCGGCGCTGGAAATCATCGCCTACCCACCCTTTTTAGTCGATGCGGCGGGCGCTGCCATCTATCGGCAGCAGGGGTTAGCATTTCGCCAGCAGGGAAATTTTGAACGGGCGATCGCCACCCTCAAGATCGCCGCCGCCCTCGACCCGCGCTACCCCGAGGGCCAGGTCTTGCTGGGCTGGACTCAGCACCTGGCCGGGTTTACGGCCCCCGCCATCGCCGCGCTGCAAACCGCCCTCGCCCACAGCCCCGACCACTTGCCCGCCCTCAACGCCCTGGGCATTGTCTATCTGGTAGATGGCCAGCTAGAGGCGGCGGTAGAAACCCATACCCGCGCCGTCGAACTTCAGCCAAGTAATGAAATTGCCCACTACAACCTCAGCCTCGCCTACCAGCGTCTGGGCCAGGGGGATGAGGCGATCGCCGCCGCCCAAACCGCCACCGTGCTAGAGCCGGGCAACCCCCACCCCTGGGTGGCGCTGGCGCTGGCCCACTGGTCGACGGGCGATGCTGCCCAGGCCACGGCAACCTATCGCCAGGCGCTGGGCCTAGACAGTCGCTACACCAGCCGAGATTATTTAGACCACTTAGAACAGGCCGGGTTTAGCCCCGATCAAATTGAAACAACGGAGACCATTCGCCAGGCGGTAGGGCGGTAGGGGTTTGAGGTGCAAGGTCCAGGGTGCACGGTTTCAGGTACAAGGTGCGAGGTTTGAGAGAGTAGGTACAGGGTTTAGGGAGTGCCTTGCCCCCTTCACCCTTCACCCTTCACTCTTCACCTGTTAGCGACGGTGGTAATTCTAGGAAAACGCTGGCCTCTACCCTTAGATAGGGATGTGTTCGGCCTGGCTGTGCGACGCTGCTGTAAATACTCCCCGGTGCCCCGCCATGACCCCTGCCACTCTGCCCGAGCTATCGGCCCAAAACCTACTCCACGCCCGCGCCCGACTGGGGGAAGGCCCCCTGTGGGACGGCGACAAGCAGGTGCTCTACTGGGTGGATATTCTCAACCACCGGGTGCATGTATTTGAGCCTAGCAGTGGCGACGACTGCCACTGGGATGTGGGCGATGTGGGCAGTGCCCTGGCGCTGATGGCGGGCGAAAAACTGCTGGTGGCCATGGGCGATCGCATCACCACCCTAGACCTCACCTCGGGTGCGGTAGACACCCTGGCCACCCTTGAGTTTGATGCCCCCAACATTCGCTTCAACGACGGCAAGTGCGACCCCCAAGGCCGCTTTTGGATTGGCTCCATGAGCGATGGGCCGGGTCAGGCGGCACTCTACCGCTACGACCCCGACGGCTCGGTGCACACCATGGAAACGGGCCTAACGATTTCCAACGGCCTGGGCTGGAGCCCCGACGGCGACACTTTTTATTTGACCGACTCGCCCCAGCGCAAGATTTTTGCCTACCGGTTTGATGGGGCCACCGGAGCGATCAGCGATCGCTGCATCGCGGTCGACCTCGGCGATGAGGCGGTGGAGCCTGACGGCCTGGCGATCGACGGCGACGGCAACATTTGGACGGCCCTGTGGGATGGCTGGTGCATCGCCTGTTTTAGCCCCGCGGGCAAAGCCCTGGGCCGGGTTAAATTACCCGTGCAGCGCCCCACCTGCCCCACCTTTGGCGGCCCTGACCTCTCGACCCTCTACGTCACCACCGCCTCGGTGGGGCTGAGCCAGCAGGAGATTCAGCAGGGGTTCTACGCGGGGGATGTGTTTGCGATCGCCGCCCCCACCCCAGGCCTGCCCACCTATCCCTTTGGGGCTTAACCCAATATCTATTAGCATTGCCTAATTACTGGACTGGTGGGCGGTGCCCACCCTACGATTCTCCGCCCTACCTCTCTGGAGCCTGACCATGCGCCGTCTCTTCATGCAAAGCCCCATTGCCCTGGCCGCCCTGTGGATTGTGGCCTACCTGGTGATTATTTTGCTGCCCATGGCGGTAGTGCTGCTGCACCCGGCCCCGGTGGCGCGGGGCTTTTGGACAGAGTTTTCGGTGGCGCTGGGGTTTATTGGCCTGGCGCTAATGGCGCTGCAATTTGTGCTGACGGCGCGGGTCAACCGCATCGAGGCCTCCTACGGCATCGACATTCTGATTCAATTTCACCGCTACACCTCCATCGTCGCCTTTGGCCTGGTGGTGATTCACCCGCTGATTTTGTTTGTCGCCCAGCCCGACACCCTGCAACTGCTGAATTTTCCTGAGGCACCTTGGCGGGCGCGACTGGCGGTGATGAGCGTACTGGCATTCTTCGCCATGGTGGCGACCACGATCTGGCGCAAACCGCTAAAGATTCCCTACGAGCCGTGGCGGGCGGCCCACTCGGTGCTGGCGGTGCTGGCGGTGGGTTTGGGCTTTGGCCACGGCATTGGGGTGGGGTTTTACCTGGGCCAGTTTTGGCAGATCGTGCTGTGGTCGGGGTTTATGGCCATCGCCCTGTGGTTGATTCTCTACGTGCGGCTGGTGAAGCCGCTGCTGCTGACCAAGCGGCCCTACCTGGTCGAAGAAGTCGTCGAGCAGCGGGGTGATGTGTGGACCCTGGCCCTGCGCCCCCACGGCCACGACGGCTTTACCTTTGAGCCGGGGCAGTTTGCCTGGCTCACCCTAGGCACTACCCCCATCGACATGCGCGAGCACCCATTCTCCATGTCGTCGAACGGCGACCGGAGCGATCGCATTGAGTTTGGTATCAAGGCCCTGGGCGACTTCACCAAACGCATCAAAGATGTGCAGCCCGGCACCAAGGCCTACCTCGACGGCCCCTACGGCGTGTTTACCACCGAGCGCTACTGGGATACCGCCGGGTTTGTGCTGATTGCGGGCGGGGTGGGCATTACCCCCATGTACAGCATGCTGATCACCGCCGCCGAGCGTCAAGATGATCGCCCCTTCCTGCTGATCTACTCTGCCCCCAGCTTGGATGACTTCACCTACCGCGAAGATTTAGAAGCCCTCAAAGACAAACTCGATCTCACCATCGTCTACGTACCGCGCAAAGCCAACGACAGCTGGGAAGGCGAAACCGGCTACGTCGACAAAGACCTGCTAGAGCGCCACATTCCCATGCACCGGGGCAGCCGTCAATACTTCATCTGCGCCGCCGCCGTTATGATGGATGCCGTAGAACACGCCCTGTTTGACCTTGAGGTGCCTGTTACCCACGTCCACATGGAGCACTTCAACCTGGCCTAAGGCTGGTTGTCAATGACAACCAAAACCCTTGGGGGATCAGCCCGGCCATGTTCGGCCCAACCAACAGGCTAGGGGCTGTGACCTTCGATTCTTGGGCCATATGCACTATATGCACTAATTGATAACAGCTCCTAGTAAAGGGTTTAGCCGCTGACAGATTTAGCCGCTATCAAACTGTGAAACCTCACCAAGCACCGCCAGAGATGAACACGCTGCTCATTGTCAACCCCGCCTCTGGCCCAGAAGAAAACCCTGATCTGGTGAGCGATCTCACCAACGCCTTGCAGGCTCAGGGCATTGAGGCCGAGATTTGCACCACCACCCCCGACGAAGATGGCCAGGGGCTGGCGGCGGCGGCAGCCAAAACGGGCACCCCACTGGTGATTGTCGCCGGGGGCGATGGCACTATCGAAGCCGTGGCGCGGGGGCTGGCCCATAGTCAGACGGTGCTGGGCATATTGTCCCAGGGCACCCGCAACAATATTGCCGCCAGCCTAGACATTCCCACCGATGTCACCCAGGCCGTGCGGGTGATCAAAGCGGGCGATCGCCGCCAGATCGACATGGGCAAAGCCAACCACCACTACTTTATGGAAGTCGTCGGCATCGGCCTAGAGGCCTCTCTGTTTCCCTGCGGTGATGAGGTCAAAGAGGGGATGAAAAACAACTATTGGTCTGCCCTGAAAAACTTCTTTTTGGGCCTCAAAACCTTCTTTCAATTTAAGCAACACCGCCTGGTCTTGCGCTTTGATGGCAAACTGGCGCGGCTGCACACCCTGCAAGTCAACATCTGCAATAGCCCCCGCTACGGGGTTGAGTTTGCCATCGCCCCCGAAGCCAAAATGGATGACGGCAAGCTCGATTTGATCTACATCGATAAGCCCTCTAAGTGGGAACACTTTCGCCACTTCTTTGCGGCCATGCGGGGCAAACATCTGCCCCACAAGCGGCTCCAAATGCATCAGGCCACCAACGTTAAAGTCAGAAGCTATCCAGCCCTAGAGGTGCATGCTGACGGAGAATATATCGGCACTACGCCAGTAATGATTGAAGTGGTGCCCCAATCTCTTTGGGTTTGCCTGCCCACCCCTGAGCTGCTGACGCAGTTTGCGGAAGAAATTGCCGAAGAAAACGCTGCCAACGAGGGCACCAATCTCCTCAGTTTCATTCAGCTCGCTGAAAAACCTGAGAACGTCTCTCCCCAAAGCTGACGGTTCCAAACAGGGCTTTCAAAACATCCTTTTAACCTCAGCTCAAATGCCCCCGATTTGAACCAGGCCTTGCAGACAGGCCCCGAGCCAGATGCCCCCCGCCACCCAGCCGCTTAAAACATCGGTGGGCCAGTGCACCCCCAGATACATGCGGCTAACCCCCACCCCTAGGGTTACAACCATCGCCACGGTAGCTGTAATACCCAGGGGAACGTTAAAAAAAGCGGTAAAGCTGGCGGCCAGCAGCCCGTAAAACGAAATTGCGCTCATTGAATGACCACTGGGGAAGCTGTAGTCCATCGGGCGCTTAGACGATGCCCATAGATCGGGTCTTTCTCGCTTAAAGAAAGATTTAAAGATGCCGTTGAGCAGCCAAGACCCCCCTAGACCAATGGCCAAGACCAAGGCGACGATCGCCTGATCGCGGTAGACCAAAACTCCCCCTACCACCATCAGCAACGGGATCGTGACTTCGCCCTGGGCCAGCCAGGTGATCGCCGCCATGCCCCGATCTAGGGTGGGGTTAGCCCAGCCTTTAAACATCAGCAGGCAAGCCTCTTCAACCGGTCGCAGCCACTCTACCAAGAGAAATCGCGCAAAGACAGCACCGAGGGTTAAAACCAGCGCGCCCGCCACCAGCCCTACCAGCAGGTAGGGCACAAAGGCCAAGAACGACTGGAATAACCAGTAAAGGCGACTGCTCACCACTGCCATTGACAATCTCCTGAAATAGCCGACTCGGCGCTGCTGATATTGTATGTGTTGATTGACTTCCCCCCGGCCCTATCACCACCGCCAGGGGCCGCTGTATCTAGGGCCTGTACCTGTGGCTTATACTCACGGCTCTAGATTGAGCCATCCGGTACAGGCGCTGCTCTGGCAGTGACGATTACCATAATTTTTTTAGCCCTATTGGAGCGGGTAACCCATGTCATCGCCATCAAACCGTGAATTAGACCAGCCTGAGGCCCCATCGGTCTCACTGCTAGACCGCATTTTTCGAGACCACGAGGGTCAAATTGTTATCGGTCAAGCCCCTAACCTGCCGCTGATCGTGGGGTTGGTCGCCACCGTGCTGCAGGCCATTCTCCCCAGCGGCAGCGGCCAAGCGGCCCTAGATCTGATCGCCTTTGGCGCATGGTTTACCTGGGCCTGGCAAGAACTCTTTGAGGGGGTCAACTACTTCCGGCGATCGCTTGGGCTCATCGTGCTAGTGGGCCTGCTGGCCGTAAGGCTATCCGGCAGCTTCTAGCCCTAGGGAGTCTCATCTAAACTTAGAAGTCAACCTAAAAAGCCCGGCCACTGATGTGACCGGGCTTTTTAGCTAAGCCTGCTCTAACCTACTGGCCAAAGAAACCCTTCACAGAATCTACGATGCCTTCAGCCGAATCTTGAGCCGCATCGGCAGCGTTTTCTACGGCCCCCTGAGTGCGGCCAATGTCGCGCTGGGCACGGCCCTCGGCCCGATTGCCGAGGCTGTCATTGCCGCCGGTCACTTTTTCGACCTGGCTCTGCACTTGGCCAATGCCTTCTTTAGCGCGGCCTTCGATTTGGTTAGCGGTGCCGGCTCCAGCCTTGCTGTCTAATTCGCGTTCAGCCCGCTGTTGCACAATGTCACCGGCCTTGTTGCCCAGAGCGGTTGCCGGGGCGCTAAAGCCAAACAGTAGGCCCGAGCCAATTACTAGAGTGGCCAAACCAACACAGAAAATGCGCTGGAGCTTGGTTGCGATCGCATTAAAAATCATAAAAATCTCCTGAGGGAAGTTGCAGCTACAAGTAAGTCGTAAGTGCATGTCTCACTTAGTTATAGGTCGCTACTTCCCGGCCTCGCATCGCCCCATTGACTGGCATCGTCTGGCTATTTAGTTACATATTTGACCGACCTGGTCTCTTACCTTTGGCCAAGAGTTTGACGAATAAATATTCATGTCAACGGGGCCAGACCCCAGGGTGCCGCCCGCTGCCCTAGCTTAAAATCATGGCAATCTAGAGACCCACCCCCTATGGCCAACGCGGTTAACCCCATCACCCAGCGCAACGGTGTGTTTGCCGATCAGGCATTTACTCGCCCCGCCCAGGAAGCCGAGATCGGCTGCTCCATTGTGGTCGTGGGTGGCTCCACAGCGGCCTACACCACCGCCCTCACCGCCCTGCGGCTCAACCTCGACGTGTGTGTGGTGCAGCCCCAAAAGGTGGTCGGGGGCCAGTTTACCGCCCAGGCTCTGCCCGCCTCCGACGACGGCGATCTGCTCCAGGCCAAGGCCACCCTCTACACGGTGGATGGCGAAGAGTTTGCTATTTCTAGGTCGCAGCGGGCCTTTCGCGATCGCCAGCGCGAGCTACAGCCCGTCGGCGGCCAAAAGGTGCCCAACCCCGGCGGCGGCTGGGTTAGCCCCCTGGCCACCTCCCCCGTGGTGGCCGCCACCGCCATGAACGAGGCGCTGCTGCCCTACCTGCGCGACCGTCGCCTCACCCTGATTCCCTTTGCCGAACCCGCCGAGGTGCTGTTTGAAACCGTGAACGGGCGTTCTCAGGTGCAGGGCGTGATCTGTCGCGACACCCAGACCGGCCACCGCTTTACCGTCAGGGCCAAAATCACCGTCGAGGCCACCGACCTGGGCGACCTGCTAGAGGTGGGCAACATCCCCTCTTACGTCGGCCAAGAGGCCCGCCACGAAACCGGCGAAGCGATTTTGCCCGAGGACGCTCGCCCCCAGTGCCAGCAGTCGATCACCTTCGATGTGGTGGTCGAGCACACCGCCCGAGGCAAAGGGGTGCCCATCGGCAAACCTCAGGGGTTTGAAACCGAGGCCTGGCTTGGCCTCAAAGAATTTACCCATACCTTTTGGACTAAGGCCCAGCCCAACAAATGGCAGCGGTGGGATTTCTTTAGCGACTTCGGCATCTTTCGCTATCGGCGGCTGTTGCGCGCCCAGCCCCACGACAAAAAAGTCTCCCCCGGCGATGTCACCGTGATCAACTGGGGCACCTCTAGCGAGCCTGATCGCCCCTTCTGCTGCGGCAACGACTACCGCCCCGGTCGCCTCGTCGGCGTCAGTCGCGAGGAACGGAACCTGCACATTCAGCGGGCGCGGCAGCGGGCCAAGGCCTACATTCACTACCTGCAGACCCACGGGGCCGCCGACCTCAAACCCAGGGGCGACCTCACCTGGACCCCCGACGGCATTGCGCTCGAACCCTACGTGCGCGAGGCCCGCCGCGCCAAGGCCCTGACCACCATTCGCCACGAAGACGTGGCCGAGACCTTCTTTCCCGACCAGGCGCGGGCGCGGTGCTTTGACGACTCGGTGGGCATTGGCCAGTACCACTACCTCGACCTGCACGGCAATGACGCCAAGGGCCACGTCAGCCCTAAGGGCAAAGATGTGATCGCGTTGCCCTTCAGCCTGCCCTTAAGCTCCTTAGTTCCAAAAAACACCGACGGTCTGGTGCTGTCAGCCAAGAGCCTGGGCACCACCCACATCACCAACGCCGCCTACCGCATGCATCCGATGGAGTGGGCGATCGGCGAAGCCAGCGGCTTTTTGGCCGTGTTTGCGGTGTGGACGGGGCTAGACCCGAGCACCCTGGCCACCGAAGAAAAGCACGTTCGCAAGATCCAGGGCTTCATGGCCCGCAACGGCATTCCGATCTTTTGGTTTAACGATATCAGCCACAACGACGCCGACTTTGAGGCCATTCAGGTGCTGGCGGCGGCGGGTCTTGTGCGCAGCGAAAACCCCAAAAACCTTACCTTTAGACCCCACGCCCCGGTCAACCGCGCGGTGGTGGCTACGGCTCTGGTCAATGTGCTCAAGCTGCCGACGATGCTGCCTGACCTATCTGCCTCTGGGCCGACCTTTACGGATGTCGCCCCCGGTAAGCACTGGGCCTATATGCCCATCGAAACCCTCTTTGCCCACGGCATGATCGCCGGGGTCGGCAAAGACCGCTTTGCCCCCGATGCCAACATTACCCGCGAACAGCTGTCGTTTTTGGTTAAGCGAGCCATGCCCGAGGTCTACGACAAGGCCTTTGCCCGCACCCCGATTGATCGCCAAAACCTCCAGCGCCGCGAACTCTCCCGAGTGCTCTACGAAGTGCTCAAGGGGCGGCTGGGGATTTAGACCATGGCTAAGACAAAAGCACCTTTTTTGGTACAGTACGCAAAAGGCTCTAAATCAACTACGCTGCTGACTAACAGGATGGGCATAGCCCTGAAAGACCAGCTTGAGAAGACTTTAGTTAAAGGCTTTCTTTAACAGCAGATTAGCCAGCGATAAAGTTCAAGTTTTATTTTTAACTAAAGAGGCGAAGCATGGAAACCAAAGAGTTTTTTGTCGTTATTGAGCGAGATGAGGATGGTATATATATTGGCGATGTGCCTCAGCTCAAGGCCTGTTACAGCCAGGGCGACACTGTTGACGAACTCATGAAAAACATCCGAGAGGTTATAGAAATGTGCCTTGAAGAGTTAGAAGAAGAGGAACCGATGACTGAGTTCATCGGTGTGCAAAGGCTCATTGTCTAATGGCTAAACTCCCTAGTGTTACCGCCCAAGAGCTAATTTCAGCTTTGGAAAAAATTGATTTCTACATTATCAGACAAAAAGGCAGTCATGCACGCATGAAGCATGCCGACGGCAGGGTTGTGACAATCCCGATCCACGCTGGAAAGACAATTGGCAAAGGATTACTCCTGAAAATTCTTCGAGATGCTGAGCTAACGAAAGACGATCTAATTGAGCTTCTCAAGTAGATGATCGCTAATATCTAGACAGCAGTAGCGGCGGTAGGGTTTGTCATTGCGCAGCGTGACGCACCGCCCTCGGTTGTAGCTCACACCGCAAGATGATGCGTTGCGGTCATAGGTAGGGCTGATGAATGCCAATGTTTTGCAAGCCGACAACGCACCCGGCGAACTTTGGTCAATGACCATTGACTCATGACGCGAAGGCTCTACGCTGCGACAAGGGTGAGACTGGCTAGGCCCAGGTCAATTTCACCATGTTCTAGCTTGTCGGCAATTACCCGCAGGGCGAGAGCTTTGA
>DAIPYU010000090.1:18336-20843 GCA_036782635.1 Nodosilinea sp. CTOTU7353 | reverse complement strand
TAGAAACGAAGAAAATATTGAAACCCGGAGACAAGAAGCCCTAATCTGGATAGAACAGCAGGCTCAAACGCCTCTGGCAGAGGTAGAAGAAATGCCGACAAATTTCTATGAGGACGGCATTGAACCACTGGAAGTTTCCTTGAAGTTAAGACAGCTAGAGCTGTTAGAGCGCTGGAAGGGTAATAGGGACGCTAACATGTTCAACATCATTCAAAAATTAATGAAACCTGATCCTTAAATTTTTTCTTAGCTGTCTTGATGAAGGAGCGATCGCAATTGCTGCCGTAAGTATTCCCAGTCAATATATGAATGCAAAATTGATGATCCAACCCTCCTCGTTTATTGATGCTGGCTTCAGGTTAAGCCAGTTCGAGGGTTATTTCCATTCAAATTTAGTGAAGACTTACAAGATCGATTGGAGAATCTGAACGAAAAACAACGAGAGTTACAGTTGACACCCGACGAAGCAGTAGAACTGGCTGGGATTTTAGAACTTGATCGCATTTTCACATTGCTCAATGCCAAAATTATTGTGGAATGAGCATTTCGATTGGGAAAAGAGTGGTCTATTAATTCGAGGCAAGACACCGATTGGACGTGCCACATGCGATCGTTTAGATCTGAATGATCAAGGGCATAATGAGGGAGTGATTGTTAAAGCCCGTCGTCTTTGGATGCAGGGCGGTTGGCATCCACCATCCGATGATGCTGTTGAAGCTTAACCCCAATCAATAAACTGTAGAGAACAGGTCACGCCTTGTACTGCGTCAACTCAAAATAAAAAATTTAAAACTTACCTATTCACCTCCTACTCATCCACCCATTTACCATGACCGACAGCTTTAACCACGTCACTTGCCCGAAATGCGGCTACGAAGAAAACTCCACCACCGCCCAGAAGTGTGAGATCTGCGGCCATCCTCTAAAAAAGAGTAAGTCCCTGGCTCCGGTCATCGCCGGGGTCGGGGCCGCTGTCTTTTTAGGAGCGCTGGGCTTTACGGGCTACAACGCCTTTTTCCGTAAGGATGCATCCCAGCCTGTTCCCCAGGTCACCAATCCCACCAATCCTCCGGTGGATGCCAATGCCAATGCGGGGGGAACTACAACCCCGGCGACACCGACGACCACCCCAGGGCAGTCTGGCGATGTCTCCAATGCCCTCAGCTGGGGCGATCGCATCCTCTTCACCGACGCCCCCAACCCCGACATGCAGGCCGGGGCTGCCGCCTTTGCCACGGGCGAATACGCCACCGCCACCGCCCGGTTTGAAGCCGCCCGCCAGGCTGTACGCAACGACCCCGAGGCGCTGATTTATTTGAATAACGCCAAGCTGGGCACTACCCCCGCCCTGGGCATTGCCGCCGTGGTGCCCATTGGCGACACCCCCAACACCGCCCGCGAGCTGCTGAGGGGCGTCGCCCTGGCCCAAGATGAGGCGATCAAAGCGGGGACGCCCGTGAAGGTGCTGATCGCCGATGACCGCAACGACTCTAACCAGGCCACCGCGATCGCCAACGCCCTCGTCCAAGACCCTAACGTGGTCGGTGTCATCGGCCACGGCACCAGCACCACTACCTTGGCCGCCGCCCCCATCTACCAGCAGGGCCAGCTGCCGATGATCTCCCCCACCAGCACCACCACCGAGCTGGCCACGCTGGCCAGAGATGGCGGCAACTTTGTCTTTCGGGTGATCCCCAGCGACCAGTTCACCGGCACCACCCTAGCCCGCCACATGCTGTCGGAGGGCAAAAACCGGCCCATCGTCTTCTACAACTCCCAAAGCTCCTACAGCAGGTCGCTGCAAGAGGCATTTTCTACCACCCTGGGCCTAGAAGGGGGGCAGGTGGCCAAGCTGGTCGATCTCTCCCAGGGCAACCCGGCGGCAGACCTCCAGGGCAGCGGGGCCGACGCCGTGGTGCTGCTGCCCGACTCGGCCACCTTCGACGCGGCGATCGCCGTCGCCCAGGTGAACCAGGGCCAGCTGCCTGTCCTGGCCGGAGACGCGTTCTACCGGATTGAGGCGCTGCAAAAGGGCGGCAACAGCCTCACCGGCACCGTGGTCACCGTGCCCTGGCACCCGCTGAAGTCCACGCCACCCTTTGCCCAGGTCTCGGCTAGCACCTGGGGCGGCGATGTCAACTGGCGCACCGCCCTCAGCTACGATGCCTTCCAAGCGTTGAGTTCAGCCCGCACCGTGGGCAATGTTACCCCCGACAGCGGCACCCAGGGCCGGTCGGCTATGGGGCAAGCCTTGGCCGGGCAAGGGTTTGCCGCTAGCGGATCCACCGGAGCAATTAGCTTTTTGCCCTCGGGCGATCGCAATACCACCGTCCTGCTGGTCGAGGTGCAGCCCGGCAGCCGCTCCGGCACCGGCTTTGACTTTGTGCCACTGCCCTAGGCACAGAATAGGCCCAGGTATTCCCTATAGAAATGGGGTAGATCGGTGAGTCCCCATCTACTCCTGGGGCAGACACATAGGTCTGCCCCCATCCACCCATCCACCCATC
>DAIPYU010000090.1:0-18236 GCA_036782635.1 Nodosilinea sp. CTOTU7353 | reverse complement strand
CATCTACTCCTGGGGCAGACACATAGGTCTGCCCCCATCCACCCATCCACCCATCTACCCCTTCACCCTTCACCCTTCACCCTTCACCCTTCACCCTTCACCCCTCCGCCGCGCCCGCATCCGCCCCTTCATGCTCTCCACCCATTCACCGGCAATTAGCCCCTGCTCATTGGCCAGCTTGGCCTCTTCGTCTTCGCGATCAAGGGCTTTTTGCAGGTTGGTCACGTAGAACTCCATCTTGTGGTCATCGATGGCGTCAGGGCTGCCGGTGGTGAGCACCGCCCGCACCAGGCCAAACAGCCGGTCGGGGAAGCGCTGAAACAAAAGTGACTGGCGGCGCAGGCTGCCAGAGTCGTTGAAGTAGCGAAACTGGCCCATGTGGCCATACACCCGCGTCGGCACCCAGGGGACGATCTGAGGTGGTATCAGCGGCACGATGTCGTTGTTGTTGACGTAGCGGAAAATGCGATCGCCCCTGCGGCCATTCATGTAGTTCACCAGCCGCCAGTCGGCCACGCGGGGCTGGCCAAAAGTGTACAGACCGCTGACTGAGTAGCCCCTGGCCTCCAGGGCCACGGTGGCCACCGCCGCCAAGGCACCGCCCAGACTGTGGCCCGTCACCCACAGCTCGATGTCTGTCGCCTGGGCCTTGACGGCGGCCTGGGTGGGCGCATTCCACTCGTCAACCCAGTACATCACCTGCTTTTCAACACTCTGCCAAGCCTCCAAAAAGCCCCGATGCAGCCGCCCCAGCGGGCGCACCGACTCCTGGTCAGCCCCCACCGTAAACCCCCTCAGCCGAATCTTGAGGTTGGTTTTCCAGTCGTCAAACTGCTGGGTACCCCGAAAGGAAAGCACAATGTTGTTGCCCTTGCGGAACAGAAACGCCTGGGTGTTGGTCTTGCGGATGTCCAGGTAGACAAAGTTTTCTCGCAGGTCGGCCCGGCTGTTTGATTTGCCCTCCTGCTGCCAGGCTTTGAGGACTTCTACAGCGTACTTTTGCACCGGCATTGTCGCCTGTGGCTGAGCCGACGAGTTGTCTTGACTCAGCCACAGGCGGGCGATGTCGTCAATGTAGACCCGGTCTTCATAGACCAGATGGGCGGCCTTGGCCAGCCACAGGGCGCGGTAGGTGTCGTACTGGTCAGATGACTGCTGAGTAGCTGGCTCTCGGCCAGCGGCTGCTTGAATACCAGGTCGGGGCTGGTTGGGTTTGGACTCGCTAAAGTCACTGGGTTTGTAAGGCGGTGGCAAAACCTTAAATCCGTAGCGTTCAAACAGGGTTTGCACTCGACCGTAACCTGCCCAATAGATATAGTGAGCCAGCTGGTCGTAAAAGCTAGATCCTCCCGCGCGGCGGTAGCGGCGATCGCCGATCAGCCTGATCCAGTAGATAACGAACGGCTTGATCTCCTCAGCCTTTACTAGCCCCGACTCGATCATGATCTCAAAGTACTCCAGCCCCCCCAAAAACGAATCGAACCAGTCGCGCAGCAATAGCTCAATGACAAATTCTTCGTTTTCGTAATATTGGACTAGCGCCAGGGCCGCAGGTTTGATCGGCTGATTTTGGGCAAGGCGCTGAATTTCGCTCAGCCCCTTCCGCATACGCACCATTTCATCGTGGGGGCGCAGCGCCCGACACAGCCGATAGTCATTGGCCTCAAAGCTAAGCCGCCGGCCATCTGCCGGGTGGTCAACGTAAAACGTGCGGTACTCCTCGTAGTCGAGAATATCCAGCACATGCTTAACCGCCTCGCGCTCGCGAAAGGACTTCACCTCCTGACGCACCAGCTCTACCCGCCGCCAGCGCCGCTGCTGCTGGTAGATGTGCAGCCACGTCAGGGCAATAAATGCAGCGCCCGCTAGGCCCAGGCTGGCCAGCAGCAGGGCCGGTGAAATCCCTCTGCGTCTTCTGAGATGAGCCATCAGGCGTCTGGGCAACCCCTGGCTGACCAAGACATCTTCAGCTTGAATTTCCTGAATATTCAGACCGAGACGACTGCCCTCTCCAGAGGCAGGTCCCTGAGCCACAGCCCCCGTAGCCAAACAAAGCGAAACCCCAAAAGCCAGAAAAAGCCGACGCATAGCCATAGTCTTCAGCTAGAAATTTCTGTTGCACCAAGTCAAGCTCAGGATTTGGGGGTTTCCCGCAGGCAAACTTCCACTTCTGAAACTAATCTGGCTTATTTGCCCCGATGCTAGCGGAAAAACCTGCTGACGACCCATGGGTGATAGCTCTCAACCGCCTACCCTCTGGCCAAGGCCAACAGATCGAGCAACGCCGGATCTCTCAGGTAGAGGTAGGCCAGCCCTAACAGCAGCAGCAGCGTCACCCCCAGCAGACCCAGGGGCCAGCGGGGCTGAGGAGACTGACCCATAGCTA
Source organism: Nodosilinea sp. CTOTU7353 (assembly GCA_036782635.1). Lineage (GTDB taxonomy): Bacteria > Cyanobacteriota > Cyanobacteriia > Phormidesmidales > Phormidesmidaceae > Nodosilinea. The sequence continues at coordinate 15,850 of DAIPYU010000090.1, read as the reverse complement.
GACTTCCTTCGCTCAGCGATCACCACCATTTTGCCTGCTGCCAAGCCTGGGTGGGCATCTGAATAAATTTCTCTGCCAAAGCTATTGGCGGAGGTTGTTACAATTTTTAAGGGCATTCTTTGAGAAATTCTTAAGCACCCCATGCCCTCATGTTGAACTCTAGGGAGCAAATTAAGACTATGGCGGTTAACTGCGCGGTAGATTGCAAAGACGGTTGTGTACTGGGCAACGACTGCCCCAACCTGAAGTACACTGCGGAAGCCTCAAAATTTATTGCCGATACGTCTCTAGACGACCTGCTAGCCATGGCCGACGGTGCCGTCCGCCGCAAAATGCTAGAACGGGCGTCGCAGCCCCCCAAATGGGTGCTACCAGAAGACTAGGCCACCCGTTGGCCGACCTGGCATGAGCTTTGACTCGAAGCCCGCAATCGCCTTATGCTATTGTGTTACAAGCAAGTTGTTAGTTGCATTGCCGGCTTGGCTCTCGTCTGAGTTTGTGTACATCTCCTTGATAACTTTCTGCCCCTCTCTTTTTACTTGTTTTAGCTGGAGATGTGACCATGTCAATTTACGTTGGCAACCTGGCCTTTGGTGCCACCCAAGAGCAAATCACCGAGGTCTTTGCTGAGTACGGCGCTGTTAGCCGTGTCAGCCTGCCCACCGACCGTGAAACCGGTCGGCCTCGGGGCTTTGCTTTCGTAGAGATGGAGAAAGAAGCCGACGAAGACGCTGCTATTGAGGCCCTAGACGGGGCTGAGTGGATGGGCCGCGACCTCAAAGTCAACAAAGCTCGCCCCCGAGAGTCTCGTGGCGGTAGCGGCGGTGGCGGCGGCGGCGGCGGCGGCTGGAACAATCGCCGCTAGGCGCAAGTCGGCAGTCGGTATAGATTTTTGCAGGTCTGCAAAAATCTATACCGAGTTTTAACAGGGTTGGTGGCGCTTGTTTGTCTGATATGTTGGGCAAAGCGCCACGCCAGCGCTCAAGATAGCCAAATCTGAGTAAACAGGTTTGACTGTTGTCTAGACGGGGTTAACATCCTTTGTCTTTTGTTGAGTTGACTCTGTTGCGTCATAGTAGAGAACAGGTCAACAGAAATTTTCAGGAGTACTAATGGCCCAAGTTGTTTTGGGAGAAGACGAAAATATTGAATCAGCCCTGCGACGCTTCAAGCGTAAGGTTTCCCGTGCAGGTATATTTTCGGACATGCGGAAAAATCGCCACTTTGAGACCCCCATCGAAAAGAAGAAGCGTAAGACTCTGGCCCGCCATAAGCAGCGCCGCTGGAGTTCTAAGCGTTAGAGGCCAGAGTGTCAGTCAGACAGGTGTTCACATTGGAGGCAAGCGATGACCCCAGAGGTAACTCAGCAAGTTTCCAAACTGCGCAGCGAGTTTTACGCCCAGTTTGCCGACACCCAAGATACTGTGGTCACTATCAATAAGGAGAAATCCTACGCCAGCACGCCGCCTAAGGTTTCTTGGGTGGATGCTCAGCAAAGGTTGAACTATCTTTGCATCTATGCCTACTCTGCGCCAGATGTGCTGGTGCCCAATCGTCTGCTGGTGCTGCGAATTGGGGTAAACATTGGGGCAGAGCTATTGGCTGGCGTTAGTCGAGGTCGGGGTATTCGTCGCCACAATCAGGCTTGTCAATTCTATTTGACGCTGCTGCCTGACGAAGCGCTTGGGCTCATGCCCTGGATTATTGATGCCCTAGATCGAGATACCAAGCCAGGGCTGGCAACTATGCCATTGCCCGTGCACAAGCTGGTGCAGGAACTAGACGGTAGCCTGGTGCCATCATTCTGGACTCCTACGGCTCAGCAGGCTGCCAGGGCATCTATTTCTGCCACGACGCTTACCCCTAACTACGCCTGATCTGTCAGGGCTAGAAGGCTGGCCCTTAGCTGCTCTAGCTGCCCCAGCTGGTGGGTAGCCATCAGGGTGACGCGGAGACGGCTGTTGGGCACCGTCGGGGGTCTCACCGCTGCCACCCAGAGGCCAGCCCGCAGTAGATGCTGGCTGGCTTCGACTATTGCGGCGGCTGAGGTCCCCTGTAGGCAGATGATGGGGGAGGCTGAGGGCAGTCTTTGGAGTCTGGGGGTTGCCGAAGTTGTCTTCGCCAAAACCTCATCAATCTGGTGAATTGCGTAGTCTACGTTGCGCCAGAGGGCTTGGCGGCGCTCTGGCTCCTGCTGCACAATTTTCACTGCGGCCAGGGCCGCCGCCGTGTCAGCGGGGGATAGTGCGGTGGTGTAAATCCACCCTGGTGCGCGATTGCGCAGAAAGTCTATCAGCACCGCTGACCCGGTTATGTAGCCTCCTAGGCTGCCCAGGGCTTTGCTCAGGGTGCCCACGGTGACCAGGGGCCGCCCTGCACAGCCCGCCTGCTCTACAACGCCAGAGCCGCGATCGCCAAACACCCCGGTGCCGTGGGCCTCATCCACCAGCACCATGGCGTTGTAGGCATCGGCTAGGTCAAGAATGTTGACCAGGGGGCAGAGGTCGCCATCCATGCTAAACACGCTGTCGGTGGTAATCAGGCAGCGGCGATGGCTGGCGCGATGGGCTTTCAGCAATTCCTCTAGATGGACGACGTCGCAGTGGCGGTAGTCTAGGGCCGTGGCACCGCTAACTTTGCCCCCTGCCCTCAGGCTGGAGTGGTTGTACTCGTCGCCCAAAATCAAATCTGGGGTGCCGGCTAGGGCCGCGATCGCCCCTAGATTGGCCAAATACCCGGAGCTAAAGACGATCGCATCGTCGGTGCCCTTGAGCGCAGCGATCGCCCGCTCCAGCTCCCGGTGCAGCTCGCGGTGACCGCTCAGTAACCTTGAGCCAGTGCTGCCAGTGCCGTAGGTGTGGATGGCGGCGATCGCCGCCGCCGCCAGTCTGGGGTCGCTGGCCAGCCCCAGGTAGTCATTGCTGGCAAAATTGACCAGGGTTTGCCCCTGGCGCTGCACCGTTGGCCCCGCCAGGCCGTCGAGGGCCTGCACCGACCGATAGCGGTGGGCGCGGTGCAGCGCCGCTAGAGATTTATCTAACCAAGCGTAGGGTTCTGAAGCCATAGCGCAGTGCAGAGAGAGCTTTGTAAGGAGCCGATTAAGGCAGGAGTTGATGGTGAAAATGCCGCAGCTCGGTTATACCCACACATTATTTTCTGCCTGGAGATCGCCCCCAGCTCCGCCCGTATTGACTACTCCGCGAGGCTCAATTAAAAGCATGTGACATTCTTGATCGGCAAAGGGTTTATGCTCAACGCCCTTGGGCACCACACACATCTCGCCAGCTGACAGTTGCACCTCTCTATCCCGAAAGGCAATGTGCATCGTGCCCTCAAGCACCAAAAACACCTCATCTGTATCCTCATGGGCGTGCCAGACAAAATCTCCCTTAACTTTCACCAGCTTGAACTGGTAGTCATTCATCTCCGCCACCACGCGAGGAGACCATAATTCAGTAAACATGGCTAGCTTCTCTGAAAAATTGATCGCGGCTAATGACATAGTCGTTCTCCCTAAGACTTACTGCTTGAGCATCGGTACCCTTGACCAACATAGACAAAATCATTGCCTAGCCAGCGCGGCCAGGCGCTGCTGCCGGCGACGCTGCCAAATTTTAGGCATTACCCGCATCCGCCGCCTAAAGCTGCTCCACTCTTCGGCGCTTAACTCGATCTGCTGCCAGCTAGGGCGCGCCAGCAACTGTTCAGACCAGCGACTCAGCTGGGGGTAGCTGGACAGGGCTACCCCCAGGTCGGGCATTTTATGCACAATAGTTCCGGCCACAACCTCAGCCAGGGTAAGCTGCGCTCCAGCAAAATACTCAGCCCCTGCGAGCAGGTGCTCAAAAAATCTGAGGCTGGTTCTCGCCCGTAGCTGAGCATACTCTACCTCCGCCGATAGCTGCTCTGAGTCTGGATCGTGCATCAACAGCTTAAAGACCGCAGGTAGCAGCTCATTAAACGCCACCATCTGCACCATGCGCACCTTGGCCAGGGCCACCGCCTCCGTCGGCAGCAGCGAAATAGCAGGGTACCGAGCCTCCAGATAGTCTAAAATCGCCAGCGACTCAATCACGCGAAAATCGCCGTCTACCAACACTGGTACATGGCCAAAGGGGTTCACCGCTAAAAACTCAGGCTCCAGCTGCTTACCGCTGAGATCCACCGGCACTAGCTCAAAGGGGAGCTGCTTTTCTAGCAGGGCCAACCACACCAGGCGGGCGTACACAGAGGGACGGGCATAGTAAAGCTTCAGCATGGCAGGGTTCCGTAGAAGAACATAAAAAAGACCGATCAGTCTGTTTGTGAGCAAAAAAAATTAGCTCGGCATGGCTAGCTGTTGTTGTACATAGATTTTGAGGTGGTCAAGGGCTCGGTCTAGGTGCGATGGGTCATCGTAGAGCTGGCTGAGCATAATGCTTCCCTCAATAGTGGCAATCAAAATCGTGGCGACAGCCCGACCGTCGGCGGTGGGTTGCAGTTCCCCACGGGCGGTGCCTTTGGCGACGATGCGCTCGATCAGCGATCGCCATCCATCCATCGCCAACTGGGCTTGTTCGCGCAGCGCGGGATGGGTATCGTCGCTTTCTACCGCCGTATTGAGAATCGGGCAACCTCCCGGAACCGGTGGGTCGGCCAAGAAGTTCTCATACACGTCGAGGATGGCCGTCAACCGGTCTACCGCATGGCGCTTCCCCCGCAAAGCCCCCCGAAATCGATGCTGAATACGCTCAACGGCAAAGGCGAAAGCCCCTAATGCCAGCTCGTCTTTGCTGCGAAAGTGGTTGTAAATCCCCCCCTTTTGCAGCCCCGTCACCCGCATCAGGTCAGACATAGACGAACCGGCGTAGCCCTGCTGGTTAAACAGAGTCGCCGCCTGCTCGATGATATGAGCCTTGGTTGCTTGAGCTTTAGACATCAAAAAAGACCGATTGGTCTCGACCAATGTATCATCAAATCCTCAACCCTGGTAACCCTGTAGCTAAATGCCTGCCCGAAACGTCTTGGCCGCCGCCAACCGAGAGGTTTGCGCCATCAGCCACTGGAGCATGGACACAGAAGACAAGGGCTAACCCCAGCCCAATCGACTAGAACGCCGGTACAGAAACCCGGTTTCTTGGCTAGAACGCAAGTCCTGCCGTTAGTCAGCGATGAAGAAACCGGGTTTTTAGCCATACTGTACCGATGCTCTAGGCCACCTCTGCAACACTAATAACTGCTTTCCCCATCACCTGCCGCTGTTCGAGGTGGCGAATGGCCGTGGGAACTTCACTCAGAACGTAGCGCTGGCCAATGTAAGGGACAATCTTGCCCGCTGCTAAGAAGTCCCGCAACGTCAGCAGATCGGCTTGGTTGGGTTTAGTCGCCAGACACGTTACCTTTCGTCCACTGATGCTCGAAATCAAAGACCCCATCAGCATGCCCTGGAGAAATTGAGCGGTGGCACCACCGACCAAAACGTAGGTGCCTTTGGGCGTCAAGGCTGGCAGATAGTCTGTAATCGAGCGGTAGGCCGCCGCGTCGAGAATCAGGTCGTAGCGCTGCCCGGTTTTGGTGAAGTCGGTTTGGGTATAATCCACAATGTGGTCAGGGTGGAGTGATCGCACCATCTCCGCCTTCTTCGCACTACACACCGCTGTCACCTCAGCGTCAAACACTTTGGCCAACTGCACCGCCAGCGACCCCACCCCGCTAGAAGCGCCATTGATCAATACCTTCCGCCCCGGCTGAATCTGGCCACAGTCGCGCAGCCCCTGAAGGGCTGCCAGCGCTGACCCAGGCGCTGCCGCCGCCGCCTCAAAGGAAACATGCTCGGGCTTGAGCACCAGGACCGACTCTGGCACACAGACATACTCCGCGAAGGCTCCAAAGCCGCACTCCGACAGATCGCCAAACACCGCATCCCCCGGCTGAAACTGAGTCACTCCTGGCCCGACAGCCTCCACGATGCCCGCCATATCAGAGCCAAGGGTTTGAATCCTGGGCTTAAATACGCCGCCAAACATAGGGCGAATGAACAGCGGCTGACCCCGCATCAGATGCCAGTCACCTGCGCTGACTGAGGCCGCATAGACCCGCACCCGCACCTCGCTGTCTTTGGGAATGGGCTTAGGAACTGTTTGCAAGCTCAGCGCCTCTGGTCCGCCGTACTCGCTCTGGGCGATCGCCCGCATCTGGTCGCTCCGGGAATGCTCATCGTCTTGAACGGCGAGCGCATTTGAGATAGTCATAGCACTTACTCCCAACGAAAGGATTCAGCAAACAACGCTGGCACGACGCAACTTACACCGTAAGTTTAGCGTACACTGTAAGTCAGTGAGATTAAGAATGTCAGCTGCTCCAGAAGCCCGGTTTCTGCGGTCGACTGCGCCCAGTTGGCTAACCGCTGTGTAGAAACTCGGTTTCTAGCCAAGCCAGATTCCCTAGCACGACGCACATTCTATGTCTGAGATCAGCAGCCATCCCCCCTCAGTCCCCCTCAGCAAAGAGCGGATCTTGGCTGAGGCTATGGCCTTAGTTGATCAACAAGGACTAGAAGCGCTCTCGATGCGCAAACTGGCCCAGGCATTGGGGGTGAAGGCCATGTCGCTCTACAACCATGTGGCCAACAAAGACGACATTATCGATGCCCTGGTAGATCGGGTAGTCAGCGAGATTGAGCTGCCCAGGCTGGATCTGGACTGGAAAGTGGCCATGCGGCGGCGGGCGACCTCGGCCCACACGGTGCTATTGCAGCATCCCTGGGCGGCAATAGCCCTGATGTCGAGGGTAAACGTCGGCCCAACCATGCTGCGCTACATCGATGCCACCCTGGGTTGCCTGGTGGAGGCCGGCTTTTCCTATGAAATGGCTGACCAGGTATGGAATGCGATCGACAGCCACATCTACGGCTTCACCCTCCAGGAGCTGAACTTTCCCCTAGAAGCAGACCATTACTCCGATGCGGCCGCTAGCTTTGTCCCCAATATTCCTGCCGATCGGTATCCCTACATGAATCACCTCACCCACCTCGTGATTCATGGCCAATATCATGGCCTCCACAACTTTGAGTTTGGGCTTGACCTCATCCTCAACGGCCTGGATCTGGCTTACAGATCTGCAACTGATCAAGCTTCTTGAGAATAAAGCTTCGAGACTCTTGTAAAGCCTCTAGCTGGCTATCCACACGCTCCAGTTGCTGATGCCAAATTTCGGCTTTTTGCTGATCGCTCAGTTCGCCTGATTCCCATAGTTCAATACCAGCACGCAGTTCAGCCAGGCTAAAGTTGGCAACCTGGCCAAGGCGAATCAATCGGATGCGCTCAAGGGCGGCCTCAGTGTACTCACGGTAGCCGTTAGCCTTGCGCCGAACATGCTTGGCTGTCAACAATCCTTGCTTCTCATAATGTCTTAGGGCGTCAGGCGTCAGGCCGAAGTACCTGGCTACTTCGCGAATCAGCATAACTCTGCTTGACCTTAGAGTTGCTCCATAGTTTAGCTTACAGCTGTTGTAAGCAGTCTCAGGAGAAGGGCTGATGAAAAACAAAATTGTGCTAATTTCTCGCACCGCTGCAATTCTGGTAGGGGCGATTACTATTCTGTTCATACTTCTAGGGCTAACCCAAAATGTAGAGTTATTTGGGCCTGCCGATATTGTTTTGGGACTTATTTTGATTGCCACAGCGCTTGTACCAGATCCTAAACTAGCCTGTTTAGGTATGCTGGTCGGATTTTCATACACCGCTGGCGTTTTTTCCCTATCGATAACAGCCACGGCCCTGGATGGTACGCTCAGTGGGGCATCCACTTTGGGGCTAGTGGTGTGTGTTGTGTTTATCTATGGGTTAAGCAGATGGCTGCTGAGACATTAATCTTTGAGCAATACTAGTGGTCTTTCAAGTCTTAATTTGTAGGTGGGATGAAACGAAGTGAAACCTAACCTACGCGAACTAATCCTACGTGGCCTCGATCCATCGCTAGGGCAGTATTTAGCTGGGTTACCTCAATCTGGCCCCAGCTAAATACTGCCCTGGGCCAGCGCCAAGGGCTTCACCTGAAAGTTTGGCCAGGCCACAAAGCCTTTGACCTGGCAGCCCAAAGCGCGCAGCCAATCCACAAGCTCGTGGTTGCTGTTGTGGATGATGGTGTAGCGCTGGTCGACCCGCACAAAGTGAAGCCCGCTCAATGGGTGCACTACTTCGGTGTCTAGATGATTGTCAAACCAGGCGTCAAGGCGCGATCGCAGCCCGTCGGCCTGGGCCTTGTCCACCGCCAGCGCCAGCAGCCTGCGGTTGCCAAGCTGGCCCACAGCCTGTTCAAGTTCCAAAAAGCTCTCGAAATAGCGTCGCCCCAAGGTGCCCGGGGTAGGCCACAGCAATGCCTCAACGGCGGTGATCGCAGTTTGATGCTGCAAGGCAAAGTACTGCCAATCGCCATAGGTATACTGCACAAAACGGCCCTGACCATCGGGCAACACCAGCCGAGAATGAAAGCCATGGTCGACGACGTAGACGACCAATGACTCTTCTAGCTGACGAGGAGGAATGATTGCCGTAGGAGAGTAAATTACCACCACCGCTGCGACAATCAGCACCAGAGACACAAACCCTAGGGCCGACAGCCGACTAATCTTGGTCAGGTAACTTGACCTAAACCCTTTTAATGCCCTGACCCAAAATGCCATGGCAGCAGGAGTAAATAACTACAGAGCTCTCAACTCTATAATAAGAACCACCGGATACCTACTTCACCCAGCAAAAGGTAGAGAATTGGGAATGTACGCAGGTTTGCAACATTACTGCTCTGGCAGGGCTTTCTGGGTTTCTTCTGACGTCAGCTTGAGCACGATCACCCCCAGGGGCGGCAGAGTCACGTCCAGCGAGAAGGGGCGGTTGTGGAAAGACCAGTCCTCAGACCATTTGCCCCCCAGGTTACCCATGTTGCTGCCGCCAAAGTCGCGGGCGTCGCTGTTAAACAGCTCTCTGTAGTAGCCCTGCTCGGGCACACCCACCCGGTAGTGGCTGTGGGGCTGGGGCGTGAAGTTGCACACCACCACCACAAAGTCATCGCTGCTCTTGTCGCGGCGAATGAACGACACCACGCTGTGGCGGTTGTCACTACAATCAATCCACTCAAAACCCGCCTGATCAAAATCTTGGGTAAACAGGGCCGGTTCGCTGCGGTAAAACTCGTTGAGCTTACCCATAAAGTACTTGAGGCTGGCATGGGGCTGGTGTTGCAGCAGGTGCCACTCCAGATCGCCCCACACGTTCCACTCGCTCCACTGGCCAAATTCCATGCTCATAAACAGGGTTTTCTTACCTGGGTGCATGAACATGTAGGTGTAGAGACAGCGCAGGTTGGCAAACTTCTGCCACTCGTCGCCGGGCATTTTTCCCAGCATGTTGCTCTTGCCGTGCACTACCTCGTCGTGGGAGAGGGCCAGCATAAAGTTTTCGGTAAAGGCGTACCAAATGCTGAAGGTAACGTTGTTTTGGTGGAACTGCCGGAACCAAGGATCCATGTTGAAGTAGTCGAGCATGTCGTGCATCCAGCCCATGTTCCACTTCAGGTTGAAGCCTAGGCCGCCGACGTAGGTGGGCCAAGAAACCATCGGCCAGGCGGTGGACTCTTCAGCAATAGAGAGCACCCCAGGGAAGTAGGTAAACAGCACATGATTTACCTGGCGCAAAAAGTCTGCCGCCTCAATGTGCTCACAGCCGCCGTACTCGTTGGCCACCCACTCGCCGTCTTTACGGAAGTAGTTGAGATAAAGCATCGAGGCCACCGCATCAACGCGAATTCCGTCGATGTGGTACTTCTCAAACCAGAAGATGGCGTTGGCCACGAGGAAGTTGCGCACCTCGTTGCGGCCATAGTTAAACACCAGGGTGCCCCACTCTTTGTGCTCGCCTTTGCGGGGGTCGGCGTGTTCATAGAGGTGGGTGCCATCGAAAAAGGCCAGCCCGTGGCCATCCTTAGGGAAGTGGCCCGGCACCCAGTCAACAATTACCCCGATGTCGTTGGCATGGCACTGATCCACGAAGTACATAAAATCTTCGGGGGTGCCGTAGCGGGAGGTGACGGCGTAGTAGCCGGTGACCTGATAGCCCCAGGAACCATCAAAGGGGTGCTCGGCCACGGGCAGCAGTTCGATGTGGGTAAAGCCCAGCTCTTTGATGTAGGGAATTAGACGGTCGGCCAGCTCGCGGTAGGTCAAGAACCGAGCGCCGGGTTTGAGTTCGGCCACCGTGACCACGGGCTCTGGAGTGCCGTCAGGGCGCAGGGCCGGAGTGGCTGAAGACTCGTGCATCCAAGAGCCAAGGTGCAGCTCATAGATGGAAACCGGCTTGGTCAGCGGCTCGGTCTGCCGCCGCCGCTCCATCCAGTCGGCGTCTTGCCAGGTGTAGCTGTCGATGTCGGTGACAATGGAAGCCGTTTTTGGCCGAATTTCCTGCTGAAAGCCGTAGGGGTCAGACTTTTCGTAGATGTGTCCGTCGTAGTTTTTGATCTCGTATTTGTAATGGGCCCCTACCTCTAGACCTGGAATAAATAGCTCCCAAATGCCGTTGGAGAGGCGGCGCATCTGGTGCTTGCGACCATCCCAAAGGTTGAAATCGCCCAGTACCGAGGCGTTGCGGGCATTGGGTGCCCATACCGCAAAGTAGACACCGGTTACCCCTTCGACTTCGGTGTAGTGGGCACCTAGCTTTTCGTAGATGCGGTGGTGGTTGCCTTCGCCAAACAGGTGAATGTCAAAGTCGGTGATGGCGCGGGTCTTAAAGGCGTAGGGGTCGTAAATAACGTGGAAGTGCTCGCCGATGACGTACTTGAGCTGGTAGTTGGCTAGATCTTGACCTTCTAGCACGCACTCAAAGAAATGGGGATTGTGGTTCGACTCCATCTCCACTTCTTTGTGCTCTTCGGGCAGCACTACCCAGGCTCTGTCGGCCTGGGGCAAGTAGGCCCTCACAGCCCACAGCGTTTTGCCGTCTTGCTGCACCATGTGCGGCCCCAAAATTTCAAAGGGGTCATGGTGTTGGTTCCAGACAATCCGATCAATCTGCTCAGCGTCAACGGTTGCAGGCATGTTATGAAACGTCCACAAAGAATATCAAAGAGCTGTGTAAAATAGCTGGCTGCAGCATTAACCCAATCGCAGGTGCAGAAATAGAGTTTTGACTGGGAGAAAACTACAGATTCCGAGCTGAACTGGGTATAGAGTAACAAAACTTAGCGCTTTCCACAGGGGAATTTTTGCCGACTCTGGTAGTCTCGCTCCCCTATCGCAGGAAGGGAAGAATTGGCCTAAAGACACGCCGGAGCTGCAAGAGCTGCACGAGCTGTGCTAGGTCAGAGCTGACCACCGCCTCAACATTGGGATCGCGCAGACGATCTTGGAGAACGGCATAGTCAGCGGCAGAGAGAGGTTCACCATCAAGGGGCGATCGCGCCTGGATAATTACCTCGGTACGCAAAACTTCCTCAGGAATGTCATCCATCGGTGGTAGTGCCAGAGCCCTACCAGCCACAGTGGCCCACAGGCCTAACGCAATTAGGAGCAGATGCAGACGGAGCATATACATTGATAGCGCAGCTTCAGTATTACCATAGCTTGCTGCGGTCACTGCCCAGCGTTATCCAAGGTTGTGCTAGGCTGCATGGCAAGATTTGCGTGTTTTTGATTGTGTCCCTGGAGAGGTTGCATGGGTTCTTTACGGCTATTTTCGGCGGGGCAGCTGCTTTCGATAGCAATAGCATTGCCTGCCGCCACATTAGGGCTGCTGACGGGGCCCGCCGCTCTGTCAGCCCGAGCCGATACGCTGCTGCAGAAAGCGGGCACCATCTACCCAGCACAGTCTCTTTATACCTTTGAGGGCACTGCCGGTCAGCAGCTGACTATCACCCTAGACAGCACCGATTTTGACCCGGTGCTGCGGCTGCTTGGCCCTGACGAAGCTGAAATTGCCTTTAATGATGACTTTGGCGGCAGCTTTAACTCCAAAATCATCGTTACCCTGCCCGAAGACGGCACCTACACTGTGGTCGCCCGCTCTTTTTCTGATCAGGGGGGTGACTACGATTTGGTAGTGCGCACATCCACTGAGTTTGAGACCGCCTACGCCGAAGCCGAGGCCCTCACCCTAGCCGAAGACTACCCCGCAGCCATTGAGGCCTACACCCAGGCGATTGAACTTGACCCAGACCAGTCATCGGCCTACCTAGGGCGCGCCCAGGCTGTGCTTGGGCAGGTATACCTTGCGCAGGGGGAAACCATAGAAGGACCAGAGGATATTCCCCTAGAGGCTCGGGAGTTAGTAATCGCCGATTTTGAGCAGGCGGCTATCCTGTTCGAGGCCAACGGGGCTGAAGACTGGGCGCTGTCCCTGCGGGAGCAGGTTGAGGCGTTGCGTAACCTTGACAGCGCCAACTAAATAGCGTCAACTAATCCCGCAACTTTTCCGGACGGAGACTCGTCAAGCTGAAGAGGTGAATGGTAGATGCACCCTGATAAGTCCCACTGGCGAGAGCCAGGGGATTTTTTTTTGCCCACGGGTCTGCTCGCGAGGTGGTCGGGCTGGGGGTCTATGTCCACGGGCCAGTAGCCTACATTTGAATAATCCTGAATCTGCCTTGGCTAGACCCGGTTGGGCTGGGCAAACGGTGTTTGCCCCTGCACAAGCTGCCTGTTTGGAATCGGAGTTATACGATTCGGATTTGCCCTGAAAATAGATTTTTATCGTTGGGAGTACCGCGCCAGCAGCATAGACAATTGGTATAAGAACATTTCTGGATTAGCCTAGCCACAGCAATAGGTCAGGGTGGTCAGGCCAAAAAAGGGATGCAGGCCGTAGCCCACATCCCTTTTTTACCGTAGAAGCCTAGCTAGGAATTGTACTTAGGGACTAGCCAATAAATAAAGTCCCAGCGTCATTCCCGCGCAGGCGGGAATCCAACCTAGAGCATCCACTTTCTCTGGTACCTTATTTTGATGCGAACCCCTTAGCTAAACCGTTACCTTGCGGTAGGGCACAGCGGTGGCGATGTTGATATCGCTGGTGGAAACTCGGGCAGGGGCAGCACCAGTAGCTCCAATGCTGCGGGCCATACTCAAGAAACCTTGGGGGTTGCCAGCAGTAACCTTTTTCTCTTGGGGAATAAACCGCTTGACCTGAGACTGCCACACCACCTGGGGAAAGCCCAACTGGTTGCGGTGGTAAGCATCGTAACGGGGGTTCTTGATATGGATAGGGCGCTCACCTTCGGCACGACCGGGGAGTACCCGACGCTTTTGGTAGGGCACGGTGTTGTAGCCAAAGCTGGTGAGATACTCTTCACTGTCGAGCAGCTCATCGACCAGGCCCTGAACGCCTTTATTGGCAACCACGATAGACCAGGCAATTTTTTCGCGATCGCTATACACATCGCGACCCAAGATTTTCTGCACGCAGTGTTCAACGAACTTGTAGTTGCTGTTTTTCTCGTAGAAACTGCTGTAGAAGGTGGGTGACAGCGCCAAACCACGGATGAAGTCACGCACGGTGATTTGCCCATTGCGCAGCTGCGATTCCAGAAAGATCTGGCGATCACATTTGAACGCATGGAAGAAGATCTGCCGATAGGCTGCATTGATCAGCGCATCCATATCGCTGGTGTCATACAGGTCATCGGTCGAGAAAAATCTCGGCTGCTCATCGCCACCGACTTCGTAAGCGGCGACTCGCTGATTTTGGCTGGACGGAGAGTAATTTAGTAGCGGAAGAGACACGTTTGAATCTCCAGAATCTTAGGAAAATTTACAAACTTTAAGGATGATCATACGGGAATGGCTGTCGCGAACCTGAGCAACCTGAGTAAATCAACATAGTCCTTAACATTCTACCGGTGTGGGCGCTCAGCGGCGACTGGGCCTAGGGGTGAGTCATCGCGTGGGGGTTGATCAGGCGGTCAAACTCGGCCTCAGACACGTGGCCCAGGGCCAGGGCAGCCGCTCTGAGGGTGAGGTCGTGCTCAAAGGCGTGGTGGGCGATTTGAGAAGCCTTATCGTAGCCAATTTCCGGGCTGAGGGCGGTCACCAGCATCAGGGACTGCTCCACGTATTGGGCAATTTTTCTGTGGTTGGGGGTCATGCCCGCCACCAGAAACTCAGTGAAGTTGTGGCAGCTGTCGGCCATTAACCGCGCCGATTGCAGCAGGTTAAAGATCATCATCGGCTTGTAGACGTTCATCTCGAGGTAGCCGCTGGCCCCGGCAAAGGCAACTGCCGCGTCGTAGCCCATCACTTGCACCGCCACCATAGCCAGAGCCTCGCACTGGGTCGGGTTGACCTTGCCGGGCATAATTGACGACCCTGGCTCATTCTCGGGTAGGTGCAGCTCGGCGAAGCCTGCCCTGGGGCCGCAGCTGAGCAGGCGAATGTCGTTGGCGATTTTGTAGAGCGACACCGCCAGGGTCTTCAGCACGCCGCTGGCCATCACCATGGCATCGTGGGCACCCATGACGGTGAACTTGTTGGGGGCGGTGACAAAGGGCAGACCGGCGATCGCGGCAATCTGTTCGGCGGCCGCTTCGGCAAAGCCTGGCCCAGCGTTGAGCCCTGTACCCAAGGCGGTTCCGCCCAGCGCTAACTCATACAGGCCGGGCAGCGCTCCCTCAATGCGCCGGAGGTTGTCGTCGAGCATGCCCACATAGCCCGAAAACTCCTGGCCCAGGGTGAGGGGCACGGCGTCTTGCATGTGGGTGCGGCCAATCTTAACGATGTCGGCCCAGGCCTGGGCTTTCTCCTCTAGGGCGTCTCTCAGCCCGGTGACGGCGGGGCGCAGGGTGTGGGTGAGCGCCTGGGCGGCGGCAATGTGCATCGCCGTCGGAAACACGTCGTTGGACGACTGGGACATATTGACGTGGTCGTTGGGGTGAATGGGGGTTTTGCTGCCGATCTCGCCGCCCGCCATCTCAATGGCGCGGTTGGCGATCACCTCGTTGACGTTCATGTTGCACTGGGTGCCGCTGCCGGTCATCCACACGTGGAGCGGAAAGTGGTCGTTGAGCTGGCCCCCGATGATCTCGTCTGCGGCCCGCACAATCAGCTCAGCCTTCTCTTGAGGCAGTTTACCCAGGGCGGCATTGGCCAGCGCCGAGGCTTTTTTGGTAACGGCGATCGCCTGCACCACCTCCAGCGGCATTTTGTCTTGGCCAATGGAAAAGTAGCGGATCGATCGCTGGGTCTGCGCCCCCCAGTAGCGATCGCTCGGTACGGCGATCGCCCCCATGCTGTCGGTCTCCTGTCGGGTCTGGGGGCGGGGCGGGAGTTCTGGTTCGACCATGGTGCATTTCCGTAGAACGTCTGCACCGATTCAACCACACGCCAGCGGTTCCAGCTCAAAGCAGCCAATAAAGAAACCCTAGAGACATTGAATGTCTCCAGGGCAAAAGAGTTTTTATTGGGACCGTGAACAATTGGCTGGCTAGGCCCGCTTTTTGCGCCTCAGGCCGATGGCACTCAGACCCACCAGGG
Source organism: Nodosilinea sp. CTOTU7353 (assembly GCA_036782635.1). Taxonomy (GTDB): domain Bacteria; phylum Cyanobacteriota; class Cyanobacteriia; order Phormidesmidales; family Phormidesmidaceae; genus Nodosilinea. The sequence continues at coordinate 357 of DAIPYU010000090.1, read as the reverse complement.
TCAGGGCGGCGGTGGCAGCCGGCTCCGGCACAGTGGCATTGGGTTCCTCAGGGGTCAGACTGCCCTTGGCGACAAAGAAAGACGCGTGGGACAGGTCTTTTTGATCAAAGGTGGCCCAGGTGCCGCTGTTGAAGCTGCCGCTGCCGTCGAAGTAATAAGCCGTGTAGGCGTTACCCGCCTTGAGGCTGATTACAAAGGGGGTGGTGACGGCTTCGGCCAGGCTCCAGGTACCGCTGCCGTTGCCGGTTTGCACCCAGCTAAAGCCATAGTCGTTGGGGCCGGAGGAATTTTTGCCGTCTTCATACTTGCCGTCAAACACCCAATCGCCCAGGGTGCTATCGAGAAAGGCAGTGAGGT
>DAIPYU010000089.1:0-20948 GCA_036782635.1 Nodosilinea sp. CTOTU7353 | reverse complement strand
TATGTAGGGTGCATTCGCGAAGCAATGCACCATTTCCACGGCATTCAGTGAGCGGTGCATTGCGGCTCAAAAGCCTGAACCTAGGGTGCTTTGCTAGAGAGAAAGAGCCGCGAATGCACCCTACATACCTGGTGGGCATTGCCCACCCTACAAATCCTTTTTGAAAACTCTTAATTACTATGCTCTCCCTTGCCAAGACCGTTGCGTTTGACCCGGCGACGATACTCCACCAGCACTTTGACTTTGAACCCGAGGCCGAGATCTCCATTGAGGTCAACCCCCGCGATTTAGATCGTGAGTACGTGCAGTTTCTTAAAGACTTGGGCTTTAAGCGGGTGAGCTTTGGCCTGCAAGACTTTAATCTCAAGGTGCAGGCGGCGGTGAACCGGATTCAGCCCGAGGCCATGCTGTTTGACGCCATGGGCTGGCTGCGGGAGGCGGGCTTTGAGAGTGTCAATGTCGATCTGATCTACGGGCTGCCCTACCAAACCCTGGACACCTTCCGCGACACCCTGGAGAAAACCCTGCGCCTTGACCCCGATCGCATCGCCGTCTTCAACTTTGCCTACGTGCCCTGGCTCAAGCCGGTGCAGAAAAAGCACATTGACCCTGGCACTCTGCCCGGCCCGGCGGAAAAGCTGGAGATTTTTCACATGACCATTGATCGCCTGACCGCAGCGGACTATCAGTTTGTTGGTATGGATCACTTTGCCAAGGCCGGGGATGAACTGGCGATCGCCCAATCCCAGGGGCAGCTGCACCGCAACTTTCAGAGCTATACCACTCTGCCCGAGTCTGACCTGCTGGGCTTTGGCATGACCTCGATCAGCATGCTCCACGATGTCTACGCCCAAAACCACAAAGGGCTGCGCGACTTCTATAAAGCTGTGGATGCCCAGGGGTTGCCCCTGGAGCGGGGGGTGCTGCTGAGCCAAGCGGAGTTGGTGGGGGTGTAGGCCAGTGAAGGGTGAAGAAGTGAAGGGTGGAGGGTTGAATTTTCTAGAGGGAGGCTTGGGGAATCATGACTATGCTCAACCTGATGGGCTACGTCAACCGTTCAGAGGTCAACGGGCCGGGCAAGCGAGCCGTGGTCTGGGTGCAGGGCTGCCTGCGGGAATGTCCGGGCTGTTTTAACCCGGCCTCCTGGTCGTTTGAGCCCAACCAGATGATGTCGGTGGATAAGGTCGTGGAGCAGATTTTGGCCGATCCCGAAAACGAGGGGGTCACCTTTTCTGGAGGAGAACCCTTTTGGCAAGCTCCGGCCCTGGCGACAGTAGCGTATCGGGTGAAGGCGGCAGGGCTCAACACCATGTCATTTTCGGGCTTTACCCTAGGGGAATTACAGGGGCCTGATGCGCCGACTGGGGCGCAAACGTTGCTCGACCAGCTCGATATTCTGGTGGATGGCCCCTTTGTGGAATCCCTGGCGATCCACGACCCGACGTCGCCGGTATCGTCGCGCAACCAGCGGGTGCGGGTGTTTAACTCAGGCCTGCAAGACCGGATTAACTGGGCCAGCGACCAGGTTGAGGTGCATATTTTCAAAGATGGCAGCCGCCTGGTGACGGGGTACCACGGGCAACTGGGGCTGGGAGCTGACGGGCCTAGCCCATGACCCATCAGGATTGAGTATTAGAGGGTGAGATCTAACGTGGCGGAGAAAATGCCGGGTTCCGCTGTGGGTTTGAGCTGAAACCCGACCCGCCTACACAGGTGCTGCATGCCGTTGTTCTCCGCCAAAATTTCCCCCGTCAGGCGCGTCAGCCCTTCGGTACGGGCCACTTCGATCAGGCGGCTCAGCAGCTCGGTGCCAAAGCCCTGGCCCTGGTAGGGATCGGCCACCAGCATGGCAAACTCGGCCTCGGGCAGGCCGTGCTTTTGGGTGAGACGACAGACGCCGATAATTTTGGGGTCAGGGGCACTGGCTTCGGCCACTAGGGCGATCTCGCGATCGTAGTCGTTGAAGCAAATGCGGGTAAGGCGATCGTGGGCAATGCGGGCGCTGTGCTTGATAGCGTGGAAGTAGCGCAGGTAAATGCTGTGGTCAGACACCATTTCGTGAAAGGCAATAATCAGCGGTTCGTCTTCGGGGCGAATGGGGCGAATGGTGATGCCATCGCGCCCTGGCCAGATGTATTGGGTGGGGTAGGGGCGAATGGCCAAGGGAATGGGCGGCGAAGCGGCGGATCGCAAAATTACCCGCGCATCCAGCGCTAGCAGCCCGTTGGGGGAAGCCAACAGCGGGTTGATGTCAATGGACTCAATCTCAGGCTGATCGGCGACCAGTTGGCTAAACTGCACCAGCAATTGCTCTAGGGCATCTAGATCGACGGCCTGACGACCCCGCACGCCCTGTAACGCCTTATAGATCAAGGTGCTTTCCATCAGGCGACGGGCCAGGGTGCTATTCAAGGGGGGCAGTGCGATCGCGCTGTCTTGAAACACTTCGACTAGCTGCCCACCGCTGCCAAATACCAGCACCGGGCCAAACTGCGGGTCTTGGCTGCTGCCCAAAATTAGCTCGTAGCCATCGACGCGGATCATCGGCTGCACGGTCACGCCTTGGAAGTGCTCGGCCCCAGCTTTTTCGGTGACGCTGGTGCAGATGCGATCAAAGGCGCGGGCCACGGCATGGCTGCTGTCGAGGTTGAGCTGCACACCGCCCACGTCGGTTTTGTGGGTGAGGGTATGGCTGTAGAGTTTGAGCACCACAGGGTAGCCGAGGGTGTTGGCGGCGGCGATCGCCTCCTCTGCCGTCACCGCTACCTGGGTCGACACCACCGGAATACCGTAGGCCGCCAGCACCGCCTTTGAGTCGGTCTCGGTGAGAATATGGCGTTCTTCTGCCCGGGCCTTTTGCAGAATGGTGGTGACAGTGGCGCGATCAATGCCGTGGTTGCGGGAGAGGGCCGGGGTCTCGTACAGGCCCTTGATAGCGTAGCTGTGCTGCCACAGCAACCCAAACAACCGCGCCGCCTGGTCGGGGTAGCGGTAGGTAGGTATCCCTGCTCGGTTGAGAATGTCTTCCCCCGCGTCTACCTCTGCGCCGCCCATCCAGCTGGCCAAAATCGGCTGGCGCGAGCCGCTGCTGCGCCAGGTATCAACCACCGCCTGAGCGGTTTTGGTCGGGTCGGTCATCGCCTGGGGAGTAAGCACCACCAGGCAGCCGTCGCTGTCGGGGTCGGCCAGGGTGGTCTTGAGCGCCTCGGCAAACCGGGCCGGTTCGGCATCGCCCAAAATGTCGATGGGGTTGCCGTGGCTCCAGTGGGAGGGCAGCGCCCCATTCAGAGCATCTGCAGTAGCAGCAGAAAGCTCCGCCAGGGTGCCCCCAGCGCGGATCAACGCGTCCGTCGCCAGCACCCCTGGCCCGCCTGCGTTGGTGATAATGCTGAGGCGATCGCCCCGGGGGCGGGGCTGCTTGGCCAGCACTTCAGCAGCGTCAAACAGGTCTTCGATGTGGTCGACCCGCAGCACGCCGCAGCGACGAAAGGCCGCATCCAGCACCCCATCACTGCCGGTGAGGGAACCCGTGTGGGAGGCCGCCGCCTGGGCCGCCGCCGCCGTGCGCCCCGCCTTGATCACAATGATCGGCTTGCTCAGGGCCACCTCCCGCGCCGCCGACAGAAACGCCCGCGCATCGCCAATCGACTCCATGTAGATCACGATGCTGTGGGTGTGGGGGTCGTCGCCCAGGTAGTCGATCAAATCGCCCCAGCCCACGTCGAGCATGGACCCCAGGGAGATAAAGGCGCTAAAACCCACATTCTCCCGCAGGCTCCAGTCGAGAATGGAGGTGCACAGTGCCCCGCTCTGGCTGATAAAGCCCACATTGCCGCGCCGCGCCACCTGGCTGGCGAAGGTGGCGTTTAGCCCAGTCAGCGGATTCTGAATGCCCAAGCAGTTGGGGCCAATTAGGCGTAGGCGACCCTGGGCAATGTCTTTAATCTGCCGCTCTAGCTCAATGCCCGCCGGGCCAATTTCCTTGAACCCCGCCGAGAGAATGATCGCCCCTTTCACTCCCGCATCGACGCAGTCTTGCACGACTTCGGGCACCCCAGGGGCGGGGATGGCGATGATAGCGAGGTCGGGGGCCTCGGGGAGGGAGGAAATGCGATCAAACGCCTGAATGCCCAGCACATTGCGCCGCTTAGGGTTAATCGGGTAAACCGTGCCGCCGAAGGGGTGGCTGATCAAATTCCACAGCACCGTGCGGCCCACGCTGCCGGGGCGCTCGGTAGCGCCAACCACCGCCACCGACCGGGGCGCAAAGATCGGGTCAAGGGGATGATCCCCAGTTTTCCAAAGATTGGTCACCGGATCGGGGCAGGTCAGCATGGTTATATCCTCATGGGGGCCAGCACGGTCTACTAATTTCGAATTCGCAATTTTGAATGAGTTGATCGCCGCGTAGGGTGGGCAATGCCCACCTTGAACCTAGGGTTGAACCCCTCAATCTGGGTCAGAGTTCCAGCTGCGTAGGGTGGGCAATGCTCACCTTCACCCTGGGGTTCCAATCTTTAACCTGGCCCATTGGGGACTTTGGGTACGAGCATTAAACCTTGAGGGGCAATGCCTTGTACAATCCGCCGTGAGCCATGGGGAGCTGTGGTATGGCTCTAGGTGGGTGGTGGGCAATGCCCACCCTACGGCTCCCCTCTCCCTGGGAGAGGGGTTGGGGGTAAGGGTGCTACACCGCCGTCAAATCGGGCACTAGATCGGGCACTAGATCGGGCACTAGATCGGGCTGATGATACAGACTCGCATCTACCCGGCAGCCGCCGTAGGCCAGGGTGTACAGCTCTTTCATGTCGCGGATCAGCGGGTAGCGGGGGTTGGCCCCGGTGCACTGGTCGTCAAAGGCCTGCTCCGACATCAGCTCCAGATGGTCGTAGAAATCCTGATCCGAGGCATTCAGCGTTTCGCGAATGGTGAGGGGAATCTCCACCTGAAGCTTTAGATCTTCAATCGCATCCACCAGCAGCAGCACCTTCTCGTCGTCGGTGATGCCCCCCAGACCCAGATGGTCGGCAATGGCCGCGTAGCGGTGCTTGGCGTTGGGGAACCGATACTGCGGGAAGATCGCCTGCTTGAAGGGGGCATCGGTGGCGTTGTAGCGGATGACGTGGCTGATCATCAGCGCGTTGGCCAGCCCGTGGGGCACATGGAAGGTGGAACCCAGCTTGTGGGCCAGGGAGTGGCACACCCCCAGGAAAGCATTGGCGAAGGCCATACCGGCGATCGTGGCGGCGTAGTGGACTTTCTCCCGCGCTTCGGGGTCGGCGGCACCGTTTTTGTAGGCGCGGGGCAGGTACTCCATCAGCAGCTTGATCGCCTGGAGCGCCAGCCCGTCGGTAAAGTCGCTGGCCATAATCGACACGTAGGCCTCCAGCGCGTGGGTCAGCGCATCAATGCCGCCAAAGGCGGTCAGGCTGCGGGGCATGTGCAGGGTCAGGGCCGGGTCGACAATGGCCACATTCGGCGTCAAAGCATAGTCTGCCAGGGGGTATTTGATGCCGACGCGATCATCGGTCACCACCGCAAAGGGGGTCACTTCTGAGCCTGTCCCCGAGGTGGTGGGAACGCAGATCAGCTGCGCCTTTTGCCCCAGGGCGGGCAGCTCGTACACCCGCTTGCGAATATCCATAAACCGCATCGCCAGCCCCTCAAACTCGATCTGGGGCTGCTCATACATCAGCCACATCACCTTGGCCGCATCCATGGGCGAACCGCCGCCGATGGCAATCAGCACGTCGGGTTCAAACCGCCGCAGCCGCTCTAGGCCCTGGTTCACATTGGTCAGAGTCGGGTCAGGCTCCACATCGTGAAACACATCCCACTCTACGCCCACTTCATCCAGCACCTGGGTGATCGAGTGCAGCATGCCCAGGTCAAACAGGGGCTTGTCGGTGATCAAAAAGGCCCGCTTTTTCCCTTCCAGTTCCCGTATAGCTACCGGCAGACAGCCCGACTTAAAGTAAATCTTCGGCGGCACCCGGAACCACAGCATGTTTTCTCGCCGCTGGGAGACGGTTTTAATATTCAGCAGATGATGGGGGCCGACATTTTCCGACACCGAGTTGCCGCCCCAACTGCCGCAGCCCAGGGTGAGCGAGGGGTCGAGCTTAAAGTTATACAGGTCGCCGATCGCCCCTTGGGAAGAGGGTGTGTTGATCAGCACCCGCGAGGTTTGCAGGGCCTTCTCAAAGGTGGCAATGTCGTCGCAGTTAGCGGGGTCGGTGTAGAGCACCGACGTGTGGCCCTTGCCGCCAAACTGTACCAGCGCTGACGCGGTCTCTACAGCGGTAGGGAAATCCTTGGCGCGGTAAAAGCCCAAAATGGGGCACAGCTTTTCGTAGGAGAAGGGTTCCTCGGTGCCTACGGCTTCCACTTCGCCCATCAGCACTTTGATCCCCTCCGGCACCGTAAAGCCCGCCAGGGCCGCAATAGTATCCACAGACTGACCGACAATATCTGCGTTTAATCGCCCGTCCTTGAGAATGATCCGCCGTACCGCCTCGGTTTCCTGGGGGCCGAGCACGTAGGCTCCCCGGGCCAAAAACTCGGCCTTGGTCTGCTCGTAGATGGCATCGACGACGACGACGGACTGCTCTGAGGCGCAAATCATGCCGTTGTCAAAGGTCTTGCTAATCAAAATTGAGCTGACCGCCATGGGCAGGTCGGCGCTGGCGTCGATCACCGCCGGGGTATTGCCTGCCCCTACCCCCAACGAGGGGTTGCCGGAGGAGTAGGCCGCCTTCACCATGCCGGGGCCGCCCGTAGCCAGAATCAGCTTGATATCGGGGTGCTGCATCAGCGCCTGGGAGAGGGCCACCGTGGGTTCGTCAATCCAGCCGATCAGCCCGGCGGGAGCACCGGCAGCTTCGGCGGCATCGCGCACGATCTTGGCGGCGGCAATGCTGCACTGCTTTGCCCTGGGATGAGGGGAAAAGATGATGGCGTTGCGAGTTTTGAGGGCAATCAGTGCCTTGAACAGGGCGGTGGAGGTGGGGTTAGTGGTGGGCACAACCCCGGCGAGAATGCCCACGGGTTCGGCGATTTTTTCGATGCCAAAGCCTTCGTCTTTTTCGAGGGTGCCGCAGGTCTTTTCGTGCTTGTACTTATTGTAGATATATTCTGAGGCGAAGTGATTTTTAATCACCTTGTCTTCGACCACACCCATACCCGTTTCTGTCACTGCCATTTTGGCTAAGGGAATGCGTTCGGCATTGGCGGCTAGAGCGGCTGCTCTAAAGATTTTATCCACCTGCTCTTGGGTAAAGGTGGCGTACTGAATCTGGGCCACTTTGACCTGCTGAATCAGGGCTTCAAGTTCGGTCAGATTAGTTACAGTCATAGCGTCTTCCTGAGATGAGCTGGAGATAAATAAAGGCAGCAGGCGAAAGGATAAAAAGATTTGTTCGCTGTAGGGGGCATTCGCGGTTTTTTGCCCTGTACCAACGACAACAGGCTGTCGCTGGAGTCGCAACACACCAAGACTTCTTTGTAGAAAGAAATCTTTAATACCGCAATTTATTCTGCGATCACAGGCGACAGAATTTCCGTCGTCAGGGTCGGTGGATGGGTGAGGGTATTGTGAATAATGCAGGCATCAACCGTTCGCTCTAACCCCTTTTGGTGGCGCGGTTCGATGGGCACCGAGGTCTTAACCTGAATATGAATGTGGTCAATGCGCAGGGGATTGGCAACCTTGTCAGCGGTGACAGAGATGTCTAATCCGGCGGTGCCTAGGTGGCGAGCTTCGAGATACTTCACCGCGTAAAACCCTACACAGGCTCCCAGAGAGGCGAGAAACCATTCTGGGGGCGTCATGCCAGTGTCTTGGCCGTAGCTATTCATTGGCTGATCGCTGAGAATTTCGTGACCCCGACAACTAGCTTTGAACTTAACACCATTTTGGTAGGTAACCTGAACATCCATAGCAATCTTTTAATGGAGGGCAGATTGACATCTTAAACGGCCGTTAAGCCTTGGCCACGAAATATCTGAAGCACATGTTCCACCAAGTCGGGTGACGGAGGTTGGGTTTTAGCCAAAGCATAGGGTAAACCCAATTGTTGCCATTTATATTCTCCCAGCTTGTGAAAGGGTAAAACTTCTATTCGCTCTACATTGTCTAGTCTACCCACAAATTTAGCCAATTCTGTCACATTTTCTTCGGGATCTGTAAGCCCCGGCACCAGCACAAATCGAATCCATGTGGGCTTTTTTATTTCCGCTAAGTAACGGGCAAAATTTAAGGTTGGCTCGACAGAAACACCAGTGACTTGATGAAATAGATCCGAATTGTAAGATTTAATATCTAATAAAACCAAATCGGTATTCCTTAATACTGGCTTAGCCGCTTCTAAAACTACATAGCCAGAGGTATCTAGGGCCGTGTGCAGTCCCATTTGATGGCAGCGACAAAAGATTTCGGCGACAAACTCGGGCTGCATGAGCGGTTCGCCACCGCTGACGGTGACGCCGCCGTTGCTCAGGTAGGTTTTAGTGTGCTCAATTTGCGCCATAATCTCGTCCACCGTCATCACCGTACCGCCGTGGATCTCCTGGCAGTCGGGGTTGTGGCAGTAGAGGCAGCGCAGGGGGCAGCCCTGGGTAAACACCACAAAGCGAATGCCCGGCCCATCCACGGTGCCGCAGGTTTCAATCGAGTGGACGCGGCCTGTTTGGGTGCAGGTGGGAAGGAGGGATGGCATGGGGGGAGTGGATAGGTGGATGGGTGGATGGGTAGGGTGGGCACTGCCCACCTTTGATCATGGCTAAAACCGATTCCCCTTGCTTTGGTCGCTTAGGAAGAGGGGCGGTTGTAGAAGCGGGTAGGGGGAATTAGCCATCAGAAGAGTTGAGGGTGGGAGGCTAGGGGGATGGTGGGCAGTGCCCACCCTGCGGGCTGACCATAATTAGTAAGCCCCTCTCGGCGGTGGGCGGAGAGGGGCTAGGGGAGGTTAGCAGCGCTCGTGGAAGGTGCGGTTGATCACGTCGAGCTGTTGTTCTCGGGTGAGCTTGATGAAATTGACCGCGTAGCCCGAAACCCGGATGGTGAGCTGCGGGTACAGCTCCGGGTGGTCCATGGCGTCGAGCAGCGTCTCGCGGTTAAAGACGTTGACGTTGAGGTGGAAGCCGCCGTCGCGCACGTAGCCGTCGAGCAGGGCCGCCAGGTTGCTGATGCGATCGCCCTCTGTTCTCCCCAGCGCCGCCGGCACAATCGAAAACGTGTTCGAGATGCCGTCTTGGGCGTCGGCGTAGGGCAGCTTGGCCACCGACGCCAGCGAGGCTACCGCCCCATGGCTGTCGCGCCCGTGCATGGGGTTGGCCCCCGGAGCAAAGGGCTCGCCGTCGCGGCGACCGTCGGGGGTGTTGCCGGTCTTCTTGCCGTAGACCACGTTGGAGGTAATGGTGAGGATCGACTGGGTGGGCACTGCGTTGCGGTAGGTCTGGTGCTGGCGCAGTTCGGCCATGAAGGTCTGCACCACCTGCACCGCCAGATCGTCGGCGCGATCGTCGTTGTTGCCGTACTTGGGAAAATCGCCATCGACGATGTAGTCGACCGCCAGACCTCGGTCATCGCGCACCACCCGCACCCGGGCGTGCTTGATCGCCGAGAGGCTGTCGGCCACCACCGACAGGCCCGCCATGCCGTAGGCCATGGTGCGCAATACGTCGCGATCGTGCAGGGCCATCTCTAGCCGCTCGTAGCAGTACTTGTCGTGCATGTAGTGGATGACGTTCATGGTGTTGGCGTAGGTCTTCGCCAGCCAGGCCATCATCTGCTGCATGCGGGGCCACACCTCGCCGTAGTCGAGCACGTCGGCGGTAATGGGCGCGTAGGCCGGGGCTACCTGCACCCCAGAGTGCTCGTCCACGCCGCCGTTGATGGCGTAGAGCAGGCACTTAGCCATGTTCACCCGTGCCCCAAAGAACTGCATCTGCTTGCCAATGCGCATGGCCGAAACGCAGCAGGCGATGCCGTAGTCGTCGCCCCAGTAGGGCCGCATCAGGTCGTCATTTTCGTACTGAATCGAGCTGGTTTGAATGGAGACCTCGGCGCAGTAGCGCTTGAAGGCCTCGGGCAGGCGCTCCGACCACAGCACCGTGAGGTTGGGCTCGGGGGCGGGGCCGAGATTGACCAGGGTGTGCAGCATTCTAAAGCTGGTCTTAGTCACCAGGGGGCGACCGTCTACGCCTACGCCGCCGATGCACTCGGTCACCCAGGTGGGATCGCCGCTGAACAGTTGGTTGTAGTCGGGGGTGCGCAAAAACCGCACCAGGCGCAGTTTCATCACAAAGTGGTCAACGATCTCCTGGGCTGCCACTTCGCTCAGCCGTCCGGCCTGGAGATCGCGCTCAAAGTAGATGTCGAGAAAAGTGGAGACCCGCCCCAGGGACATGGCCGCGCCATTTTGCTCTTTGACCGCCGCCAGGTAGCCAAAGTATAGCCACTGCACCGCTTCTTTGGCGGTGACAGCGGGGCGACCTAGGTCGCAGCCGTAGGCAGTACCCAGTTCCTTCAGCTCGTTGAGGGCTTTGATTTGCTCGGAGATCTCTTCGCGCAGGCGCAGGGTGGCCTCGTCGAGGGTATCTAACTCCAGGCTGGTCTTTTGGGCCTGTTTGTCGGCGATTAGGCGATCGCACCCGTACAGCGCTACCCGCCGGTAGTCGCCGATGATGCGGCCTCGCCCGTAGGCATCGGGCAGCCCGGTGATGATGCCCGACTTGCGGCAGCGGCGCATTTCGGCGGTGTAGGCGTCAAACACACCGTCGTTGTGGGTCTTGCGGTAGCGGGTAAAGGTTTCCTTGGTGGCGGGGTCGAGTTCGTAGCCGTAGGCGTTGAGCCCCGCCTCCACCACGCGAATGCCGCCAAAGGGCATAATGGCGCGCTTGAGGGGGCAATCGGTTTGTAGGCCGACGATTTGCTCAAGCTTGACGTCGATGTAGCCCGGTGCGTGGCTGGTAATGCCCGAGGGCACGGCGGTGTCGGCATCGAGCACGCCTTTTTCGCGCTCTAGCGCCATCAGCTCTTTCACCTGGCCCCAAAGGGTTTCTGTGCGGGGAGTGGCGGCGGCAAGAAAGGTGCCATCCCCGGTGTAGGGAGTGTAGTTGCGCTGAATGAAGTCGCGCAGATCGATGGTTTGTTGCCAGGAGCCAATCTGGAAGTCGGCAGGGGAACCTACTGAGTTATCCAGGTCAGACTGGGTTAAAGAAGGTAAATGATCGGCAATCATGATGAATCCTCGTGGTTGTGGCTTACAGCTGGTAACCATTGAGCCTGCAAAATATCGATCAGCGCCTTTGTAAATAAACCTTATCCAAGTCCAGAGATGGAGTTCTGTCTGGGGAAAGCTACAGTTCTCAATCTGGACTTGGTATAGCCTACAGGAGAGCGATCTCAACCTGAGAAAGTCCGATGGTTCATGGCTAACCAAAACTTGCAGAGAAAAGTATCAAAAGGATCTTTTCTATTGGTAGGGCGAGATAAAAAAATACCTAGTTTTTAACAACTCCGCCGTTGCTTTTATGGCCTGTTCCCCTTTTGAAATCGACTCTTCCAGTCCAGCGTGCTCTATAAGTATAACTCCACTAAAAAGCCTCTGAGTAGATTGTTTCATGACATGCCTGCCGCTGATTGCGGCTCATTTTTTTTTTATAATTACTACAGATTTGAGCTGGAGCAGGCAGAGCATTAGGCTGTTAGAAAAAACAACTGAGAGGTTGTTTTTGGCGAGGCAGTCTTTTAATTCGTCAGTAGGAGTAGTTGAGCTGGATCGAGGTGCACAAACCAGGGAAAAGGCCGATTCTTCAGCTCAGCCCATTTGTCTTTGAAGACTTCCGCCTGGAGGTGGTAGTCGTCGAGGTCAGATGGGGGGCCGCCTAGCTTGAGATAAAGGCTAATGCGGTGGGGAGTTTCACTGGTCCAAGCAATCCAGCCGGGAAAGGTGTTGGGTTGGGTGGGTTGCTCTGGAAAGGTAAGGCGATGGGCGCGAATGCCTACGTGGGTGTGGATGGGGGACACCGGCTCCAGGGTTTGCAGGGTGCTGTGCCAGTCCAGTGCGGCTAGGGTGTGATCGCCCTGGCGTTGCAGCGCCGAGACGTTTTTACAGCCAGTGAGATGGGCTACGGCCAGGGTGCCGGGACGGTCAAAAATCGTCTGTTTTGGCCCCTCGGCTACGACGCTGCCATCCGAGAGCACCAGCAAGCGCTGACACAGTCGGTAGGCTTCTTCTAGGTTGTGGCTGACGAACAGGGTGAGGCCCCGGTAGCTGGACAGGGTTTTGAGCAGCTGCTTTTCAAGTTCGCTGCGCAGGTGGGCATCGAGGGCGGAAAAGGGCTCATCGAGCAGCAAAATTTTGGGGTTGGGAGCCAGGGCGCGAGCCAGGGCCACCCGCTGCTGCTGGCCGCCGGAAAGCTGGTGGAGGTAGCGATCGCCAAACCCGACCAACTGCACCTGCTGGAGCTGATCGGCCACCTGGCGGGCGATCGCCGCTTTAGACTGGCCCCGCAGCCCGTAGGCAATGTTTTGGGCCACGCTCAGGTGGGGAAACAGGGCATAGTGCTGAAACAGATAGCCGACCCGGCGATCGCGGCTGGGCAGATTAATGCCCAGCGCCGAGTCAAACAGCACCCGATCGTCCAGCACAATTCTGCCCTGGGTGGGGGTGTCAATGCCGGCAATGCAGCGCAGAGTCATGCTTTTGCCCGACCCAGAGCTACCCAATAGCCCCAGCGTCTCGTCATTGACGCTAAAGGCGACCTCAAGGGTAAAGTTTGGCAGTTGCTGCTGAATATCGACGATCAGTTTCATCGGCAGTTTCATGGAGGTGCTGGCGCTGGGGAGTGTCGTTTTGCCGCTCTAACCGCCTAACCCACCAAAGTAGGGCAAAGGCCATGGTCGTCATGATCAATACCAGAACATTGGCCAGGCCGTAGTCTTGACGCTGTACGGCGTCGTAGATCGCCAGGGGCATAGTCTGGGTACGGCCTGGAATGCTGCCCGCCACCATTAGCGTTGCCCCAAATTCGCCTAGACCTCGGGCGACACTGAGACCAAAACCCGCCAAAATGCCTCGGTAGGCCAGGGGTAGGGTAATGCGCCAGATCACCTCCGACTCAGGGGAGCCAAGGGTGCGGGCAGCGGCCTCTAGTTCTGGGTTGACGGCGGCGATCGCCGCCCGAGTTGACTCCACCATCAGCGGCAGGGCAACGACGGTAGAGGCGATCGCCCCGGCCTGCCAGGTAAACAGCAGATCAATGCCGAGCCATTCTTTAACTGGACTGCCCCGGCCCAGGGCCATCAGTAGAAAGTAGCCCACCACGCTGGGGGGTAGCACCAGGGGCAGATTGAGCACCGTTGAGACCAAAATTTGCCCCCGAAACGGCTTTCTGGCCAGCAAAATCCCCAAGCTCAACCCCAACCCTAAAATCAGTCCACTGGCGACAAAAATAACCTTGAGAGATAAAATCAGCGGCTGGGCAATCATGAGATTGGTTGCTCCCCTGGCAAAATGAAGCCGTACTTTTGCATAATGGGTCTTCCCTGTTCACCGTTGATAAAAGCCGCAAAGTGCCTGGCCGCTTCGGGATGGGGAGCATTCTTAGGTACGGCCAGCATTTGCTCCAGGGGACTGTGCAACGCCTCCGGTACCAAGGTCCACTGGCCAGGTTTGTCGATGCTGATCGAGAGGGCCACCAGAGCGACGTCTACATTGCCAGTTTCGGCGTACTGCTGGGTTTGTTTGACGTTTTCCCCCAGCACTAGCTTGGGCTGAAGGGCCTCCCACAGGCCTGCCGATTGCAGCGCTTCGCGGGCGGCCACGCCGTAGGGGGCATGGTCGGGGTTGGCGATCGCCAGTCGCTGCACCTCCGGCTTCAGCAAATCCTTCAGATCTTTGACCACCACGGTGCTATCTTCTCGCTGCCAAATTGTCAGGCGACCGACCCCGTAGAGGGCCTTGGTGTCTGAAAACAACAGCCCTGCCTGATCGAGCTGAGCGACAAAAGATTTGTTGGCGGCAGCGAACAAATCCACTGGGGCACCCCGTTCGATCTGCTGGGCCAACTGCCCTGTCGACCCGAGGTTAAACGAGGCTGTGTTGCCCGTCTCCTGCTCCCACAGTTTGCCAATTTCAGGGAAAGCGGAGTCCAAGTCGGCGGCGGCAGACACCGTGAGGAGAATTGGATCAGCCGTTGGGGTAGAGGAATTTATCGGGTGCCTCGCTGGCGGCAATACGGCAGCCATGCTGCAAGCACTCAACATGCCCACCACGATTAACCCCAAAAACCATCTTCGCGTTTTCATCGCTATGAACTTTGCGTGGTGCATCGTACCAACCTCGGGAAGAATTCTACAATCCGCAGCCGGGTAACCGTACGGCTTAAGCCATTGACCGGTGGCGGGCCATCTCAACAACAGACAGCAGTAAACTTGCCCCAATCAAGCCCCCAAGATGGCGACTAAGGGACTAGCCAATAAATAAAGTCCCAGCGTCATTCCTGCGCAAAACCTGCCCCCGCGAAGGCGTAGGACGGGAATCTAGCCTAGAGTATCTACACTTTCTGGTACCTTATTTCGACGCGAATCCCTAACCGTCTCCCAGAAGAATATGCAAAGTATCTCTTCCATAGTTTTTCTAAGCTTATCCTCAAAACACATTAAACATTACCTCAAGCCATTTCAATAGCCAATGCATTACATCAGAAATCGATAACTCGCGAGTCAAAAGTATGTCTCATAACGTTTTTTAGAAGAGTTTAGTTGCAAGTTATACAACTTGATTTTTTGCCGGAGACTCTCTCATATAAGGGCAGGTAGGGGTCTGTTCCCGCTTCTACTCCGGGGATAGTAACCCCTGATTATGTCATGATAAAATTTAATTCCTTAACCATGAGAAACAGGTCAAAAACAGGGTGAATCCCACTTTCGCAGGTGCCTACGTCATTTCCATGTCAAGCCTGTCCCCGCGAAGGCGTGGGGTGGGAATCCATGCGGGAGCAGGATGTCGGCTGCAGATTCCCGTCCGCACGGGAATGACGGGCTAGCTAACCGTCAGTACCGAAGTTGTGATCGAGCTTGCACCGGGGCTAGAGGTGGCGGCAGTGGTGACGAAGTCAGCGGCTGAAAACATGGGACTAACCGTTGGAGATGAAGCCTACGCGGCATACCCTACTAAGCTGAGATGCACCTCACCCTGTAGGGATTCGCTATGGATGGCATACTCTTAGCTACCGCTTGCGGGCGACAATATTAAAAATGTGCCAGTGTTTCTCTTCGCCCAAGGCGGTTTTGCCCGAGTGGTTTTCTTCCTCTAGCCATTCCACCTCAAAGGGGGCCAGCAGCTGATTCACCTGGTCTCGACTGTGGTGGTTCATGTCGCTGTAGATGGCCCAGGAGTCTTGGTCGCCAAACAGCTGACCGCAAAAGCGCCCCCCCCTGGCCAGGGTGGCGACGATCTCATCCCACAGGTCGGGGAACTGCTCAGGCGGACAAAAGGGCAGGCAAAAACTGGCGTTCACCAGGCTGATATCCGGGGGTAGGGTGAGGGTTTCAAACCGCTGCACGCGGGTTTCGAGGTAGGTGCGAGCGCAGTCAGAGCGCTGCCGCAGGCGGGCGATCGCCTCTGCTTCCCCATCAATAGCCAGCACTCGCCAGCCCCGGTTAAGCAACTCAACGGTGTCGCGACCATCGCCACAGCCCAGGTCTACCGCAAATTTGGGCAGAACGTCAGCGGCTAGGTCATGGTATTCCAGCGCTTTGACTAGGGTGGGCCGCGGGGGTCGCCCTTCCACAGCCTGGTAATACTGCATCCATTTCGCATCAAATTTCATTCGGTCTCCCGTAGCTGTTGCGTTGTCGAGAACAGGCCAGCGGTTTAAAAAATCAGACATTGTATTTAGGCTAAGCTAGCCCCTCTGGTGGCGAATGATCGGGCGGTGAACTTTGAGCCAAGGGTTAAATCTGTGGGAGAGATTCCCGTCTCGCCGAGGACAGTAGCGCTAAGCCCAATCCACCGATTGATGACGTCGGGGTCAAAGCCGCTCTGGCGCTGGTTGCCCACTTGCAGCAGCGGCCGCCGAATTAGCCCAGGGTCAAGCACCATCAACTCCAGAGCGAGATCGGTGTCGAGTTGCGCGGGCACTACCAGGCCGGTGGTAATGGCGCGAGCGGTGGTGTTAAACCACTGCGCCACCGGTAGCCCCTCAAAAAATGGATACAGTCGCGCGGGTGTCCAGAGTTCGAGCAGCAGGTTGTGGGCAATCACCTGGTGCCCAGAGGCTTGCAGCAGTGCCTTTTGGCGGATGTTGTTGATGCAGCCAGGTTTTTCGTAGAAGTTCACAGTGGCCATGGGGCAGTCTCCTAAAAGGATTTGACAGCAAACGGGGCGCACTCAAACAGAAATCGCGATTTGGGTTGGGTATCGCCATAGAGTTGAAATGTAAAACTTGGAGTCGGCCCCAGGGTTTCGACCTGGTGGATGGCCTCGGGCCGAAAACTGATGATTTCGCCAGCTTGCAGGGTGTACTGCCCGGTCAATTCAAGGTGATCGGGATCGGTCATTCTGCGCCAAAGGGTGTGGCGTTCTTGGCCTTCTAGCAGAGCGACGACCCCCCAGGTGCCGTGGTTGTGGATCGGAGTAATCACCCCAGGATTCGTGGTGGCGGTTTGCACGGTCAGAGGATAGCCAATTTCGTCGTAGAGGGTGAGAATGGCGGTTCCGGTTTTGGGGTCGGGGTCGGGGCGCTGGGTACTCAACCAGTAGGAGTTGAGGATGAGTTGTCGCACCAGGCGTCGAATTTGGGGCAGATAGTTCCACTGGTCAAACTCCTGGGGGGCGTGGGCCAGAATATGCAACACATCGCTCAAAAACTGGTGCAGGTAGTAGTGTTCTTTCAGCAAATCCCACGGTCGGAGTGTAGGTCGGGGCTGGCACTGGCCCTCGGCATCGACAAACCAGTCTTGGTGGAGCATATCGATCATGGTGGTTAACCTAGGAGCAGCAATTGCGGTAGCCATACAGTCTCCTTGCAAAGGTCATAACTATGAATAAAAAGACCTTCCTAACGGTCTTTTTAGATACCAATAGTCCGATCTGTTCGGGGCGATGAAGGGGCCGAATAGTGATCGATAACTCAAGGGTATCACCTTTTGATAACTATGAAGTGATTAAATGATTAATGAAGTGATTAAATGATTAAGAAATATGACTGTGAAGCGATGAACTGATTAAATAATTGATCCGTGGTGGGGTAGGCGGTGTCCACTCCTTCCCTGGGCAATAAAGCAGTGCTGCGAACGCCGAGCTAGTTAGAAAGCGTTGGGGCAAGCAACGGCCCAGTCCCTGTGTTCTGCCATTCTGCTCGTAGGGTAGGACTGGCGGCATCGGGTACCGAGAGAGCGGAGGCGTAGAGGGAGCAGAGAGCGCAGAAAGCATAGGACAGTACAGTGAAAGAATGCGTAGCGTGGGTCAAGCTAACAGCCCCTTCAGGGTTCTGACCCCTAAACCCCGCCGCGAGAGCACCTCCAGAACTACACCGGTTGACCCTCCGGAATCTCCAACCCCGCCAGGAGCGATGGCCCCGCAGGAGCCAGATCCTTGAACAGCACTGTGCTGAGGTAGCGTTCGCCATAGCTGGGCTGAATCGCGACAATTAGCTTGTCAGCATGCTCAGGTCGCTGCCCTACCTCGATAGCGGCGGCTAGGGCGGCCCCGGCAGAAATGCCTGAGAGCAAACCTTCTTCGCGGGCTAGGCGGCGACCGTAGGTGATCGCATCTCCATCGGCCACGGTGATCACCTCGTCGAGCAGATCGGTACGCAGTACTGAGGGCACAAACCCCGCCCCAATGCCCTGAATTTTGTGCGGCCCCGAGTTGCCGCCCGACAGCACCGGGCTACCCTCCGGCTCTAGGGCAATGATTTGTAAACCGGGTTTGCGGGGCTTTAGCACCTCGGCGATGCCGGTAATGGTGCCACCCGTACCAACCCCGGCGATCACAATATCGACCTCGCCCTCACTGTCGGCCCAGATTTCTTCGGCGGTGGTTTCCCGGTGAATTTGAGGGTTGGCCGGGTTCTCAAACTGTTGCAGCATAAACGCGTTGGGAATCAGCCGCGCCAGCTCGCCCGCCCGCTGAATGGCCCCGGCCATGCCCTTTGCCCCTGGCGTGAGCACCAGTTCTGCCCCGTAGGCGTTGAGCATGGCCCGCCGCTCCAGGCTCATGGTTTCGGGCATGGTCAAAATTAGCCGATAGCCCTTGGCGGCAGCGACCATGGCCAGGGCAATGCCGGTATTGCCCGAGGTGGGCTCAATCAGCACCGTCTTGCCGGGGTCTATGGCCCCAGCCACCTCCGCCGCCCGAATCATATTCAGGCCAATGCGATCTTTGACCGACGCCGCCGGGTTCATGCTCTCTAGTTTCAGCACAATGCGGGCCAGACAACCCTCGGCCTGGGGAATGCGGTTGAGCTGCACCAGAGGGGTGCGGCCAATGAGATCGGTAATGTCATGGGCGATGGTCATAGGGAGGTGAGGGGGTAAAGGGTGAAGGAGTGAAGCCTCATCAGGTAGGCATTGTCTACCCAAACCTTTTGCAGGATAGCCAGAGACTTTGCAGACCAATAGAGAGGTCGAACAGCGATCGCTAGCTCAAGAACATCACTCTTTGATAACGATAAAGTGATGAATTGATGAATCGATGGATTAGTTGAGAGGCGGAGCGGTAAGGTAAACTCAAAACCTGAGTCTCTCTAAGGGCTCTGCCTACCTTCTCCTCTGGCAAAGATGAGTAATGTGTTGGGATGCTCGGCCAGCAGTGGGCCTCTGTTAGGGGCATTGCGCTGCAATGTCCCTGGGGCAACCTTCGGAAAAAAATGACTCACTTTCTGTCTATTCGTGATCGCTTGCAGTTAAGCACTGTCCATCCTGCGGGTTAGGCGATCGCCGGAAAGTCAGCCTTTAAAACCTCCAGCCAATCATCAATGCGCTGATCGGTTTTTTCGCTCTCGTTGATTTCGTCTAAGGGCAAGCCGACAAACTTTCCATCTCGAATGGCGGTGGATTTTTCAAAGGAATAGTCTTCGGCGGGCACAGCCCCAACCAGGTTTGCCCCCAGGGCCTTGAACTGGTCGTGCAGAATGCCCAGGGCACCCACAAAGTGCTTACTGTGGCATTTGCAATCGCCAGGGCCAAATAGAGCAATAGTTTTGCCCGAGAAGTCGGGTTTTTCAACCTCCATGTCAAACAAGGGTTCGCGCCAGTCATTCTGCAATTCTCCGGCTCCCCAGGTCGAGCAACCCAGGAGCAAATAGTCGTACTTCAGCAGGTCATCAACATCGTCAAAATCTGCCTCCATACTGTACAAATCGCAGTTGTCTTCACCAATTTTCTCCTGAATCTTTTCGGCAAGTTCTTCTGTCACCCCGGAGGTGCTGCCGTAGAAAATTCCAATGTTTGCCATGGGTCTAGCTCCTAAGAAAGGTGTCAGGTTTTAGGTGTCAGGTATCAGGTGTTGGCATCCCCTCCTGGGAGGGGCAGGGGTGGGTTATTGCGGGTATCAGGTGTCCGGTGTAGGGTCGACATTGCCCCCCTTGGAAAAACTAGCTTCTAGACGTTGTCTGAGCCTCTGAATTCTGTTTGTCATCTCAGGTTGGGCCTACCAGACGTACATAGATCGCACTGATTAACGAAGGGGGTAAAGTCACATTGCCGTTCTCCGTGCTGACTATAAAGTTTGGATAGCGTTGGGTGACGGTGATTTTGGTGCCCCGATCTAGCCCCAGTTTCTGCAGGTGAGACAGGGTAGATGGGTCAGCTCGGGGGAAGCGAGCGATCGTGCCGCGATCGCCCACATTGAGCACCTGCAACGACGCACCTGAAACCGTAAAACTGCTAAACATAACGCAACTCCAGGGGAAAAGATAGCTCAGACCAAATAAGCTTCCATGTGGGTCTTAATCGTGCAATCTGAACGGGGATAGGCCACACATAGCAGCACAAAGCCCTTGTCAATCTGATCGTCATCCAGAAAAGATTGATCTGACTGATCAATCTCTCCCTCTACTAGCTTGCCAACACAACTAGAGCAAGCCCCAGACCGACAGGAGGAGGGCATATCAAGATCATTTTCTTCTGCCGCATCCAGAATATAGGTGTCTTCATCCACTGGGATGGTGACGTCAATGTTGCGCTTTTTGTTGATTAAGTGAACCTGATAGGTTGCGGTCATAGTGAGACTCCTTTATAGGAAAGTTTTGAATGTTGAACGTTGAACGTTGAGTTGGTTACCTATAGCGGATTTCACTCGGGTAAAGTACATTGCGAGGATCCCCCCTGCCCCCTTGTCAAAGGGGATACAGAGTGAAACTTAGACAGCTAGGTACCGGGGGATCTAGAACTCAGCAATTGTGTATCTCACGCTATCGAGAACCGCTATAAATTCAAAACTAAAAACTCAACACTCACCATGGCTAAGTACAAGGTACTCCCGGCGGGCCACAATCTCCCGCTTGGAAGGATTTGCCGCAGCCGCAGGTGTCGGTGGCGTTGGGGTTGCTGAACTTAAAGCCACTGTCTAGCAGACTGTCGATGTAGTCCACCACAATGCCTTCCAGCAGGGGGGCACTTTGGGGGTCAATGAAAACCCTTAAGCAGCCCGATTCCAAAACTTCGTCGCCAGGGTGGGGGGCGTTGGCAATTTTGATGTCGTACTCGTAGCCATTGCAGCCGCCATCTTTAACGGCTATGCGCACGCCTCGGCTAGGAACATAGTCGGGGGTAGTGCGCACAAAGGTGCGCAGGCGAAGTTCGGCGAGTTCGGTAATAGTGATAGTCATGGCGAGGGGTGGGGGTAGAGGGTGGATGGGTAGAGGGTGGATGGGTAGAGGGTGGATGGGTGGATGGGTGGATGGGTGGATGGGTGGATGGGTGGGCACTGCCC
>DAIPYU010000088.1:0-21211 GCA_036782635.1 Nodosilinea sp. CTOTU7353 | reverse complement strand
TTCCATAGCAGCGTTCTTTAATCCAATAGTCCGGACACTTTTCTGGGCGAGGGCTGAAACCATGGATTTCTCGTTGACCAAGTCATTGGGTAAGAGGTCTGAAACCCTAGTTCTACCGCTGGTCATCCAAGACTGTTCGGAGTGTTGAAAGAGAACGTGGTCATTCTACTGTGCCTATACGGTTGATTAAGCAGATTTGTTCAGTATACCTACCAACTTTAGGTGTGATGGTCAGAGACTGGCCCAAAGGGGCGATCGCACCGATCAGCTTTACCTTTAGCTCCAGCCCATCACGGTCTGAGGATCAGAGCAAGACTGTGGACCGCCAATGCCCCTGTCGCCCCCACCCCAGCCAGATAGGCCAGAAACCGCCAGGGCTGTAGCCCCGCCAGGTAAAACAGCGTATGGGCTATCCGTGCGATCGCAAACATCCCCAAATAAACTGATCCCCAGCCCGCGTTGCCTCCCAGCAGCCCATAGCCCAGCGCCACCAGCAAAAACATTGGAATATTTTCCAAATCGTTCCGCCAGCAGCGCTCGGCCCGCTGCACCAAGGGGTGTTCCTGGGTCGCCGGGGGGCGCGGCTTACCCATCAGTTGACCCACCAGGCTGGCATCTTCAGGGTTGACAAACTGTCGATAGCGGAAGCGTGCGTAGGCTTGCACCAGCGCATTGGCCCACATTTTGGTCGCGAGAACGATGGTGCAGAGAAGCCAGAGTTTGAGGGTAGGCATGGGTGGATGGGTGGATGGGTGGATGGGGTCAAGAACCCAGGGATCTCGACATACGGCACCTATGCTCTAGACGGTCAGGTGGCGGTGGCGGAGCCAGAGAAATAGAGGCAGCCCGCAGGAGAGGCCGATGCTGAGGGTGGCGATGACGCACAGTGCCCACCATCGGCGAGATAGGCCTAATTGGGGTAACTCGACCCAAACCCAGATGAAAACCACCAGGGCTGAGATCACGAGATCAACGGCCAGGGCGATTGCTACGGGATTGGCCAACGCTTGTCGAAAAAACTCTTCTAGGTTCACGCCAGACTGCTGCAAGAACTGGGCTAAAAACCACCAGGGCAACAGCGACCCTGCCACCGCCAATCCTAGATAGACCCCCTGTAGCCAGGGGTGGGCAAGTTGAGTGGGCCGAGATGCAGATAGGTTAGACATGACTAACTTCCGTTGTAGAACACCACCTATTGTGGCCAGTCGAGATAATCAAATCAATTACCTGGGAGGTTATAGACACGGTGAGTCAGTTATCTAAAATGCAGGTTCGGCCCTTCGGCGGGTTGCTACGGTACTGGCGGCGGCTCCGGTAGCGGATGAGCGGTGTTTGCCGCAGCTTGGGGTGCCAGCGAGGTGGCGGCTTATCGACGGGGTAGACACATTTAACGGGAAGGCTCGGCCAACTGAGTGGCTCTAAGATCAGTCTCAGGTCATCAGGGTGCAAAAGCCTGCTTGGTGGAAGTGGCGATCGCTGGTCACCGCAAAGTGACCCACAACACAAAATCAAAGAGGGTGATTGTGTTGAATGAAAGACAGAGCGCATGTGTAAGTAGCCACTGCAAAGAAATGCTGCTGAGATTGGCCAGACATCTGATTTAGGGTGCGGTCTTTTCTCTGGGAGAATCTATCAGCGAAAGACAATGACTGCAATAGGTGTGATCGAAAGTATTTGGCGCTACCCTGTCAAAAGTATGGGTGGTGAGCAGATCGATGAGGTTTTTGTAGCGTTTGCCGGAATGATGGGCGATCGCCTGTACGGATTGATTAACTCCAAAGGCAACCCAGGATTTCCTTGGCATACTGCTCGAGAACAGGAGAATCTGCTGCAGTACAAGCCTCGCTATAAGCGCCACAGCGACACTCTAAAGCCTAAACACCTGGAGGCAGCGCAAAGCTTGGCCCCCGGCATCAACCCTGTCTATCCTGGTATAGAGCAGTTTATCGTTGAAGTCGAAACTCCCGGTGGCCAAATCTATGACCTGAGCAGTGAGGAGTTTCTGGCTCATATAAAGACGTTTACTAACAGTGAGACACTGCACTTAAATTTCACTCAGAGAAGTCAGTATGACTGTCGTCCACTGTCTCTTTTCTCACTGCAAACCTGCAATCTCTTGAGCGAAGAGCTGGAGATGGATATTGATAAGCGGCGGTTTAGAGCCAACCTCTACATTACGTGGAACGACGGAAAACCGCCTCTTTATGAGAACGAATTGGTCGGTCAACGATTAAGGATCGGGGACCGTCTGGAAGTTAGCGTTTTGGAGCGTGACCCTAGATGTAAAGTCATCACGTTAGATCCAGAGACATCCGAGGCTAACCCCAACGTCATCAAGCATATTGCTCAAGCCCACGAAGGATACGCCGGGGTGTATGGAGCTGTATTAGTCGAAGGTATAGTCGCAGCAGGCGATTCAGTAGAGCTTTTAACCTGACAATTTATTGGATTAATCCAGTCTGCTCATATTCCTAGCTCACGCTGCCCCCCAACAGCCCATAGCCTAGGGCACCGCAAAAACATCGGAATATTCCCCTAATCATTCCGCCAGCAGCGTTCGGCCCGCTGCACCAAGGGGTGTTCCTGGGGCGCTGGGGGGCGCGACTTGCCCATTAGTTGCCCCAGTGTAGGGCTGAATGCCCTGGTAGTGTAGGACTTCTCGCCTGGTTTAGGATTCTGTCTGTGAGGAGTCAATCCCAAAACTCTAAAAATTTAATTGGCTATGATTTGGGTAGTCAACCCACTATAAAAATCCTGAAAAGTTTCTACAGCAAGGCTTTTGGTTATTTCGAACCCCACGTTGATATCGTGGGGGTACTGGTTCGAGTTCAGTCACGTCCATCCTGACTATGTTGCAGATTACCAAACGCACTGCCATCCCTCTCAGCGAAATTGAGCTGAGCGCCGTTCGCTCCCAGGGGGCGGGGGGCCAAAACGTGAACAAAGTTGCCACTGCTATTCACCTGCGCTTTGACATCCACGCCTCGTCGCTGTCGCCCCTCTATAAAGAGCGACTGCTCAACTTGGGCGACAGCCGCATCACCAAAGACGGCATTGTTATTATCAAAGCTCAGCAGCATCGCACCCAAGAGCAAAATAAAGCCGATGCCCTTGATCGCCTCAAAGTACTGGTCAAGAGCGTCACCGTTACTCCCAAAAAGCGCAAACCCACCAAGCCCTCAAAAAGTGCTAAAAAAAAGCGCCTTGACAGCAAAGCCAAGCGATCGCGGCTTAAGTCCCAGCGTGGCAACATTCGTGACTGATGCCGCTGACCATGGGATGTCTTGACGGGGAAGGTCATCAGCTCAGTTTCTCTCGGCAAACAGTAGGTCAAAATAAGAGGCTGCCGCTTGGATCAGCGATAGCTCGCCTGATCAATGGTGCAGCGGAAGAATTCGCCCTCGGCCTCAAAGCGATCGCGAAGCGTCCCCGGTGGGGAATCGCTGCCAAGGAACCACCCCGCCCGAATCTGGGTGGGAATGGTGTAGCCCCCAAAAGTGCCGCTGGCTTCGGCGATGACGCCAAAGGTGTCGTAGTGGTAATCGCCCCCTTCAGGGTTGCCCCAGCGCTGGAGGGCGACCTGCTGAATCGCCCCCTGGGCATCTAGGGTCAGGGTCAGGTGGGCGGGTTCGCCAAAGGCGGTAAACTCTGCTCGCACCTGGAAATCATTCAGCTCCGTCCAGGCCACACTGGGTTGACAGAGCACCGAGGGCAACCACACCGCCTCGCCCTGGACTCGCCCCGCCGCCGATTTCGCCACATCGTCTCCACTAACCTGCATCACCGGCAGCAGCCCCAGCAACTTCCAGCGCGCTTCGCCGACGCCATCCACCAGGCGATCAGCCCCAAAGATGGGCAGTCCCCGCATCCAGGCGGTAGCCCGCCAGATCATGCCCCGCTGCCAGCAAATGACTTCTTCGCCGGTGAAGCAATGCCATTGGTCGCCTAATTTAATGGTGCCGTGCATCTGCAATCGCACGGCTGAGGCCAGGGGGGTACCGGGGGCGATCGCCCACCGGAGGTAGCGGCGAGCCAGGGGTGGCACAGCGGTGAGATCTTCGGGGTCGAAGAGCGTATCACTCTGCGGTAATGCTCCAGGGGAAACGGGCTGGGCTTGCCACAGTTTCTCCAGGGTGACGGCTTTAACGTTAGTGAGGGTTTGAGGCATAGTCACCTCCTATAAGGGCCACCTGATGGGCTAACTGGAGCCTGCGGGCTGTTCCATTCAGGCTTTCGACCAGGCTAAACATCAGCCAGACGGCCAAGCTTCTGAGAACCACCCAAGGCACCCCGCAACGATCAGCACCTGAGATCAGCACCTGAGTAGAATTACTTATAGTTTAGGGCGATCGCCCCAGGCCCGACCGAGACCGACTCAAAACTTAAACCCTCAGCCCATCTGCTCCAGCGGTTGTCGAGAAAATGTAGCTTTAGCTAAAGCTGGAATATTGTGGATGGCCAAGGGCGATCGCCCTTGGCCCTTCGCGGGGTCATGGACTGAGCTGATTTTGGCTTAACCCGCATTATTCATGAGACGACTGAACTGCTCGTCCTTTCTGCGTAGGCCGGAATCCACTTTGGGGGAAGTGCCAGTGGATTGAACTCTGTGCCGACAGCTCTGACCCAAAAACTGGCGTTGGCGTCATGGCCGTCTTTGTCGTAGGCGATCGCTACCGAGATTGGTGGGCGCTGGGGGAGGGTGAGCGCCGGGCGGCTGTCCTGGCCGATTTAGCAGACTACTTTGGGCCAGAAGCCCTGTCGCCAGCGACCTACGATGAAGTAGACTGGCCCAGCAAACCCTGGCCCGGTGGGGGATACGCTGCCTTCATGCCCCCAGGGGTATGGACTAGCTATGGTGAAGCCCTGACCGCCCCAGTTGGGCGCATTCACTGGGCGGGTACAGAAATGGCTGATCGCTGGCCGGGTTTCTTTGATGGTGCGGTGCGAACCGGTGAAACGGCAGCAGCAGCAATCTATACCCGCCTTGGAGAGGGGGATGGCTAGAGTTGAGAGGCCGTGCCGACCTCTGCCGAGTATGCCCCGGCACCGGAGGCGCTGCCCTCTGAGGGGCTGAATGCGCTGTATTGCGGCGGTGACCCGGTGACCTCCATCAGAGCGAGATGCCGCAGATCGCTAGCTCTGGGGGCGCGGTAGCAGCAAAAATAAATTCGGAACGAATTGAGGGCGTTTTAGCTGGTCAATGCCCATCAACAGAGCCTGATCTGAACGAATTATCAAGGGTTTCAGCCCCTAAGACTTTTGAGCTTACATTTCTGCAAATAGAGAAATAGTCAAGCTACCTTTACAAAAAGTAAAACTTCGTTACACTAAAGAAACTTATCTTTACGTTTCTAACTAAGGCTTATCCATGAACGCTTTTTCTATCACGTTCCCTTCTAAGCTCAACCCTCAATCGACAGTTCAGGAACTTAAGTCTCGGCTTGACTGGGGTGAGCCTGCATTGACCATCATTGATGTGCGAGATCGTGCAGATTTTAATGAAACCCGTATTCAAGGTTCAGTCTCTATGCCTTTAATGGCTCTGACTGCTGCGATTGATGGCAGCCTTGAAAAAGAGCGCGATATTTATATTTATGGAGATTCTGACGCTGTGACCGCCGAGGCGGCTAACCAGTTGAGGACGGCTGGATATCAACGTGTTGCTGAGCTAAGGGGTGGCTTGCCAGCCTGGAAAGCAGCTAAATACCCTGTTGAAGGGGTGTAAACACTCCTTGACTGGATGGCATGACATTAGGTCATGCGGCCAGTGGGGTAAGTGAATCAAAAACAAAACCTCCTAGGCTAATGAGTGCTCTAGGAGGTTTTGCTATCTTTCCAAAATCTATATCGAGCTACTGGTCAAGTCGCTCCTGCAAAAAAACAGCACTCGGTTAAATGCTTCGCGGGTCGGGTGCCCTGATTCGCGTAATTCAAGCGTTAGCACTGGATGAGCGGTTCGTCTGATGCCACTAGGATTATCCTCCTCAGAGTTAATCTGGATGGTTTCTAGCGTCTTTCCCCGCTTCCAGCACAAGGAGGCATCATCTCTAATCACCTCTGGGGTATCGCCAAATTCCTGGCGTAGGGTTTCAAAGCGTTCTGCTGGACTGGTCTTATCATCCGAGATCCGGACCGCTAACAGAGGCACTTCCCTTGCCTTAGCTGCCGCTAGATCGTCCGCAGAGATGCCCAGAGCGGCCCTATGACTTGCCGTAATGCCAACGGGGAGAGACGGTTGGCTAGCCACTGGAGCAATGACCGACTCATCTGCCATCAAAGACAGCACAAAGCCCCCAGTGAGGCACATACCAATAACCGGTGGATTGCACTTGGGCAACGCTTGAAGGATGGACAAGGGCAATCGCTCATAGCAGAGGTGGGCCAACTCTCGCAGACCCAGTTGTAGAAAACTCAAGCCTCGGTCGCCATGCCAATCCAGAGGGTGCATCCCAGTTTTGCACCCCTTGATGTGTTGTAAAAAATGGGCCAATTAGTTTGAAGTGCCTACTTACCAAATCCAGAAGAGTTAAATTAACTTACCCCAACTACTCTAATTGTCCATTGTTTCAGCCTGCGGAATGTCGCTTATAAACAATTTGCATGAATTCAGAAAAAAGGATGATGAGTCAAAACTTCAAACAAGTCAAGATGTATCCCGGTTTACAGTCTCTAGCTAGACTTGGTGAAATAAATGAACTTCAAATGAGTTGATTCAGGTGGAAAATATGCGTTACTTACTGGGTTGGTCTCAAAAGAAATTTGCATCGGGTTTATTAGCAACTTCTGTGATTTTCATGGCAGCTTGCTCATCAGGTGAAATCAGCTCTAATAGTCAATCTGCCAATTCTGGTAAGGTAATTCGAATTGCTATCGGTACCCAAGATCAGGTGATCAATACAGCCGTTGGCGGAGCGACGGTGCGCGAGCTAGAGCTGCTAGAAAAACATTTGCCCACCGATGGTAAGTATGAAGGGGTGCGGTACGACATCGAGTGGTCGAGCTATACCTCTGGCCCACCAATCACCAATAAAATGCTGGCTGACCAGATCGATATTGGCCTCATGGGCGACTTCCCCGCTGTGA
Organism: Nodosilinea sp. CTOTU7353; assembly: GCA_036782635.1. GTDB lineage: Bacteria > Cyanobacteriota > Cyanobacteriia > Phormidesmidales > Phormidesmidaceae > Nodosilinea. The sequence continues at coordinate 14,128 of DAIPYU010000088.1, read as the reverse complement.
TTAACCTGATCAAATTTCAGCAAGAAGCCAAAGATGCCAATTCCGTTTTTATTGGCACCCTAGCCTACAGCCCGACCGGCGCTGGTAATGCTGTGGTCGTGCCCAAAGATAGCAGTGCCACATCCCTAGCCGACCTCAAGGGCGGCACAATTTCGGTACCCTTTGGCTCGGCGGCCCACGGCATGGTGCTCAATGCGTTAGCCGACGCTGGTCTTGATCCAGAAACTGATGTGGACTTAATCAGCCAAGCTCCAGAGGTGGGAGGCGCTAGTTTACGCACAGGGCAAATTGACGCCCACGCCGACTTTGTTCCCTTTGGCGAGTTATTTCCCTTTCGCGGCTTTGCGAAGAAAATTTTTGATGGTGCTCAAACCGGCGTGCCGACGCTCCACGGCATTGTAGTACGCTCCGATTTTGCCGAAGAGCATCCTGAAATTGTGGTGGCTTACCTAAAGGCTATTCTAGAAGCTAACCAAATGTTCCAAGCCGATCCAGAGGGCATTTCGACTCAGATTGAAGGGTGGTCTGGGGTTGATAAAGAAGTGGTGTACATGTTTTTAGGCCCCTCTGGTCTACAGCCCCTCGACCCCACCATTGGAGAAGTGCAAATTAGCTCACTGAAAAACAGCATCGCCACCCTGACCAGCCTAGGCCGGCTTGAAAACCCCGTTGACCCCGAAGAGGTAACCAATTGGATTGATGAGAGCTACTTGCGCCAGGCGATGGAAGAAATGGGTTTGGCGTACGACGATGTAATCGCCACCGCCGAGGCTTACCAAATTACCGGTGAAGATGCCCTCACCGGGGAGGTCATTACTGACCCTAAACGAGCTGCTCAGTTTTGGGCCCAGGGGGAAGAGACGGTCAGAAGCTTTGCTTCCATTGCCAATATGGTCAAAGCTCTAGTTGAGCTGCAGGCCGAAGGGGAAGCAGCCAACGTGATGTTTGTCCATGATCACAACAACGGCTGGAAATTGTTTGCTGAGAATTCTCATTTTGTGAGCAATGGCGATGAGGTTGCTGCCTTTCTGGTAGAAGCAGATGCCCAAGCCTATGCCGCCTCTACCGGGGGGCAGATGACGGCCTTTAGAGGACTGCAGGATCTCTACGCAGCGCGTCAGCCCCTGCTGGTCGGAGCTCAGCGTTAGCTGGCCAGAGATTGAGCCCAGAGTCGGGTCTGGTATGCAGTCCGGGCTCTGCAATACCCACAGTGGGGCGAGTCGTAGAGCAAGTCCAGCTCAGAAGTGGAGTTTTCCACAGATAAAACTTCACTTCTGGGCTGCGATGGGGTTTAGGTCGTGGTCACGAGCAGCTGCACCTAGAGGCACGCAGTGCGGGTCATAGAGAACAGAATGGCGAGATCAGCTTGCTCTACTGTGACTTTCAGCTAATACGTATTGATGTGATTGAGAGGCAAACCATGGCGGTTTCAGTTTCACGGGTAGAGTATCCGCGCTGGTTAGGGCGAATTGGTGGGGGGGTAAACGCCATTTTTTTGTCTAACCGCTCGGCCCGGCGGCTGCTGTCCCTAGTGCTGTTTTTTGGCATCTGGCAGTTTCTTTGTGTAATCAACTTCAAGTTCTTTATTGACTTTCAGTTTGTGCCGTCTCCGGTGGAGGTGCTGAAGGCAACCCTGACATTTTTTGCCTCTGGCCCCTGGGTGCATTTTCGTTCTAGCATCATGCGGGTACTGTTGGGCTTTGGCCTGGCGGCCTGTTCGGGGGTGCTGTTGGGGGTGCTGATTGGCTGGTTTGCGGCGGTTGAAGATCTGCTGCTGCCACCCCTAGAACTGCTGCGCCCAATTCCGGCTGTGGCGTGGATTCCGCTGGCGATTTTGATGTTTCCCAATGCCGAAAGCGGCATGGTATTCCTCACTTTTGTAGGGGCCTTTTTCCCGATTTTAATTAGCACAATTAATGGGGTTGAGAGTACCCTTAGCGATACGGTACTGATGCGAGTAGGGCAGTGTTTGGGCGCTAAACCCTGGCACATGTTCAAAGATATTGTGGTGCCAGGGTCGTTGCCCAGTATTGCCAGCGGGCTAACCATCGGCATGGGCAACGCCTGGTTTTGTCTGGTGACGGCGGAAATTTTGGCGGGCCGCTACGGCATTGGCTATATCACCTGGGAGTCTTACGTGACCTCTAACTATCCGCCCATCGTGATGGGGATGCTGCTGATGGGGCTGCTGGGGGCGTTTAGCTCTTGGGCTGTGAGCCGAGGCATGGGGGCACTAATGCCCTGGCGAGTAGTGAAGAAGCAGGGCAGCGCTTAGGAGTTGGCGAAGTTTTGGGTTTTGAGTTTGGCAGCTTGTAGGGTAGGCATTGCCCACCAACTCTCTCAGCTTCAACCTTATAAATCGCGATTGATAAAGACTTTTTTGATGCTCTCAAGAGGACGACTAAGACGTGATGATGACGCAGCTAGAGCAACGGCAGACGGTCAAGGGCGCGGTGCAGGTGGAGGGGCTATCGGTCACCTTTCGCAGTCGAGGCCAAGACATTCATGTACTGAATCAAATTCAGATGGGCATTAAGCCAGGGGAGTTTATCTGTTTATTGGGGCCGTCAGGCTGCGGTAAATCGACGCTGCTGAATGTGATTGCCGGGTTTATTAAGCCGACGGCGGGCTATGTGATGGTGGATCAGGCTCCCGTTACCCGACCGGGGGCCGATCGCGGTTTTGTGTTTCAGCAGTATTCGCTGCTGCCCTGGAAGACGGCGTTTCAAAATATTGAGTTGGGCCTCAAGATTCGCGGCATGGCGAAGGGCGATCGCACTGAACTTGTCCACGACTACCTCAACCGGGTGGGGCTGTATAAGCACCGCAACAGCTACCCCCACCAAATGTCGGGGGGTATGCAGCAGCGGGCCAGCATTGTGCGGGCGCTGGTGAATTCGCCCTCGGTGCTGCTGATGGATGAGCCCTTTGCCGCCCTCGATGCCCAAACCCGCCACATGATGCAGGAGCTACTGCTGGATATTTGGGATGATCTGAAAACCACGGTGATTTTTGTCACCCACGACATTGAGGAGGCGATCTTTTTGGGCGATCGCATCTGCATTATGGGGGTGCAGCCAGGCCACATCAAGGCCGAGTTGCCGATCAGTCTGCGCCGTCCCCGCCACTTTGACGACACCCTCTCGGCAGAATTTGTGAGCCTTCATCGCCAAGTGTTCGAGTGCATCCGCGAGGAAACCATGAAGAGTATGGAGGGGTGCCTGTAGGGGCGCACCGCTGTGCGCCCTATCCTGATACTTTGGGTGCTGCCTCGGCGGCATAGAAGATTGGGATCAAAGCGCTGCGATCGCACTTTCTAAAAACTCTGGCTGCATCCAGCGATCGAGGTTGATCTGCCCCAGGCGCTCTTGCCCGGCAATTTGGCCCAGCTGGTGGATGTGGGCCTGGAGCCAGTCGGTACGCAACTGGGTTTCAGGTAAGTACACCACATTGGCCTGGTCACTGGTACTAGAGCGCAGCGTTTTGGCCACAATGGCAGCATCCATCTTCACCCAGCGACTGACCAGGGTGGTAGCCATGGGCTGAGTGGCATACCAATACTGGGCGGCCAGCAGCGCCCGCAGGTAGGCCACGGCAATTTCAGGATATTGTTCGGCCAGAACGGCGCGAATCACCACGCCATGAAACGTGGGTAGACCGTCGAGGTTTTCGTGCAGCAGACGGCGAAACTGGCCCTTGTGCTTGGCGATTTCGTGGAAGGGGGCGAAATAGGCGTAGCCATCCACCGAGGCAGAGTTGCGGCCAGAGCGCTGGGGGCCAGCACTGTCAATAGAGGTCAGGGTGACATTGTCTAGAATTTGCCGGTGGTGGAGCGATCGCATCACCATGCCATGGGCTGCCGAGCCAAAGGGCACCGCAATCACCCGCCCCGCTAAATCGTCAATGCAGTCGAGGGTTGAGTGCTGCGGCACGATGATGTCGTTGCCGGTGCCGTCTAAGTTGCTGGCCACAAAGCTAATCAGCCGGGTGCCCGCCGCCGGGGCCGTGCTGTCGCCGGGAGCCGCGCTGAGCAGCAGCGGATAGTCGCCCAACACCCCAATGTCGATCTGCTCAGCCTCTAGCCCAGCCACAATCGGTGCCCCAGAATCGTAATCAGACCAGCGCAGCCGATACTGCACCCCGCCATAGCGCCCCTCGCGGGGTAAGAAATGCTCCAGCAAACCCAGCCGCTGAATAATCAGCCCCGCCGTTACGGTTTGAATGGTGCGGTTTTGGGTGCCAATGGTGAGGTTGATGGTTTCAGTGCCGCTGATGGCACCAGCGCGCACCAAAAAGTTAGGAGCTTGGAACCGGGGCACTTTCTCGGGAGTCTCAGCTGATGGTGTCGTCAATGGGCTAGGGGACGACGAGCCTGGGGAGAGTATGCCGTGGGTAACGCCGGGCTGGCCCTGCACCATGGTCATAAACTGACGAATCGGCTCTAGCCCCAGTCCACCCCGATCAGCGGGCTGACCCATTACTCCCAAGGCGCGGCCTAGGCGTTTGGCCATCAGCAAAAACAGTGGCGTGCTGAGGGCAAATTCTTCGAGGGGAATGCGGCGCAGCAGCCCGGCCTGGCACTCCATTTGAAACTCAAAGTCTGAGACAAACCCCAGGTAGTGCCCCTGGAGCAAATAGGTGCGCATTAAACTGGCTGCATCGACAATTTCGACCTGGGCAAAATCGGTGAGATTGAGCCCCAGTTCTTGCATGCGCTTTTGCAACATAATGCGGCCCGGAACGCCATCGGGCGGTAGCACCCACGATTGGTCGGTCAGTTCTTTTAGGCTCAGCCAAGGTCGCTGGGCAAGCTGATGGCTGCTAGACACCACTAGAGAATAGTGAACCGACCCAATGGCGAGTTCTGAAATTTCATCAAAGGCTGAAAAACTAAGATCGGAAATACCCAGGTCTACCTCGCCAGTCTTGATAGCGTGATACAGCAACTCGATCGCATCAAACTGAATGCATTTAGTTTGAACATAGGGATAGACTCGTCGGTACTCGTACAGTACTGACGGTAGCCAGTTACTTAGCACATCGGGCATACAGCCAATCTTTAGAGTGCTAAATTTCCCCTGTTTTATGTCTTCAATTTCAGCTACCAAACGCGTTTCTAAATCGACCAGAATGGGGCCTTCTTCAAGCAGATATTTCCCTGCCTGAGTAAGTTCTATGCGGCGACCTAATCGCCTAAAGAGCGACGTTTCTAGCTCACACTCCAAACACTTGATCTTGGCGCTGACGGCTGGCTGAGTCAGATTGAGAGCATCGGCTGCCTCGGTAAAGCTCAGGCAGCGAGCTACCTCTAAAAATACTTTGAGCTGGTAAATTTCCATGGCGCTTTGTTTAACCGGACGATTTCAAGAACTAAAAAACGAAATATGAATCAACCAATCGAAGATTTTTGGGCCTTAGCTAAGGAGATCAAACCAAATGCATCGGATAGCATTCCTAAAGATATCCAATTAAGATAGCTATTGAATTTTATCTAATTTTTTTATGAGTGTATAGAAGACTGTAATAGGTAAACCGTATTCAATGTTACAAACCACATTGATTGACCATGGAGATCTCCTTTAAGCTAAGCCTTGAAGGCGCAAGAGCCAAGAGTTAGTTGCCGTTTTTAACCACTAGCTAACCGTGATGAATCAAGTCCAGATTAGGATCTGTAGTTTTCTCGCTGACAAAGTTCGAATTGGGTGCGTACTACTTTTGTCACTCTGTTCGTGAAACGGCCCGAAGGAACAACGGAACGGAGTGTAGCGAAGGATCTCAGTCCTCGTGCAAGATCGGAATTATTCACTTCGCTATCGCTACGTTGCTCTTGCAGAGCCGCTAGCGCAAACAGAATGACATTTGCAAAACTGGGAGGCATCCGTTCGAACCCTGGGCTTGAATTCGATTTTTCAATTTCACTGCCGTTTAAACCAAGGACGTGGTTACGTGAACATTCAGTATCTTAAAACTGATTTTCTAGTCGTCGGTGGTGGCACCGCTGGCACGATGGCAGGCATTAAGGCGAAGCAGGCCAGCCCCGAGAGCGATGTGCTGATTTTAGAAAAGGCCAATATTCGCCGCAGTGGGGCGATCGCCATGGGCATGGACGGGGTCAACACCGCTGTCATCCCCGGCAACTCCACCCCTGAGCAGTATGTGCGTGAAATCACCATCGCCAACGACGGCATTGTCAACCAAAAAGCCGTCTACGAAACCGGGCGACTGGGCTTTGAGGTGATTCAAGAACTCGAAAGCTGGGGCGTCAAGTTTCAAAAAGACCACGAGGGCAACTACGACCTCAAGCAGGTGCACCGGGTGGGCAAATACGTGCTGCCCATGCCTGAAGGCAAAGACCTGAAGAAAATTCTCGCCCGCCAGGTGAAGCGCCATAAGGTCAACGTTACCAACCGGGTGATGGCCACCCGCGTCATGGTGCAAAACGGTCGCGTCACCGGGGCCATCGGCCTGGATGTGCGCAACGGCAATATGGTGGTGATTCAGGCCAAGGCGGTGGTACTCTGCACCGGGGCCTGCGGTCGCCTGGGTCTGCCCGCCTCCGGCTACCTCTACGGCACCTACGAAAACCCCACCAACGCGGGCGATGGCTACTCCATGGCCTACCATGCCGGGGCCGAGCTCACCAACATCGAGTGCTTCCAGATCAACCCGCTGATCAAAGACTACAACGGTCCCGCCTGCGCCTACGTGGCCAGCCCCTTCGGCGCTTACACCGCCAACGCCGAGGGCCACCGCTTCATCAACTGCGACTACTGGAGCGGCCAGATGATGCTAGAGGTCTACAAAGAGCTGCACTCCGGCAAAGGCCCGGTACACCTGAAGATGTACCACCTCGACGACGACACCATCAACGAAATCGAAACCATTCTGTGGGATAACGAGCGGCCCAGCCGAGGCCGCTTCCACGAGGGCCGGGGCGAGAGCTACCGCACCCACGGGGTTGAGATGAATATCTCTGAAATTGGCCTGTGCAGCGGCCACAGCGCCTCCGGTGTCTGGGTCAACGAGCGGGCTGAAACAACAGTCCCCGGCCTCTACGCAGCGGGCGACATGGCCAGCGTGCCCCACAACTACATGATCGGGGCCTTCGTCTACGGTCGCATTGCCGGCGAAAACGCCATGGACTACGTGCGCGACCTGGAGCATGTGGAACCCGACGCCGACTTTCTCGCCGCCGAACAGGCTCGCATCTATGCCCCGCTCCAGCAGCCCGACGGCGTGCCCCACACCCAAATCGAGTACAAGCTGCGCCGCCTGGTCAACGACTACCTGCAACCGCCCAAGTCGCCCAACAACATGGATATCGGCCTGCAAAAGTTTGTCGCCTATGAAGACACCCTCGGCCTGATGGGTGCTCGCGACCCCCACGAGCTGATGCGCTGCCTGGAGGTATATTTTATTCGCGACTGTGCCGAGATGGCCGCCCGTGCCTCCCTGTTCCGCAAAGAGACCCGCTGGGGCCTCTACCACTACCGCCTCGACTATCCTGAAAAGAACAACGAGGAGTGGTTCTGCCACGTCAACCTGAAGAAGGGCGAAACCGGCCACATGGAGCTATTTAAGCGCCCGGTAGAGCCCTACATCGTCGATGTCGATCTAGTCGAAGAAGTCTACGACGTCGCCGTCCGGTAAGGTCATCCCCTCCTGGGAGGGGCAGGGGTGGGTTAGCCCAGGCGCTGTGACCCACCCCGCCCTCCGGGCACCCCTCCGAGGAGGGGACGGCGCGCTCATTGCTTGCCAAAATCGCCAATCCAAAATTTCTTCAGGGCAGACCCTTTGATCTGCCCCTACAACCCATCTATCCCTTACCCATCCACCCCTCCTATGGCTTTAACTACCCAACGGGTTGACGTACCCGTCATCGTCGATGAATCGAAATGCCTTGAAAAATGCAACGCCTGCATCGAAGTCTGCCCCCTCGATGTGCTGGTCAAAAATCCCGAGACCGGCAAAGCCTACATGAAGTACGACGAGTGTTGGTTCTGTCTGCCCTGCGAGAAGGAATGCCCCACGGGGGCGATTACGGTGCAGATTCCGTTCTTGCTCAGATAAGGGGTTCAAGGTGCAAGGTATAGGGTGCAAGGGGGCCGATCGCCCCATACCTTAGACCCTGCACCTTATACCCTCCCCCCTCCCCTGCCGTCATTTTGGAACCCTTCCCATGTACACCAGCGATATGGATCCCGAAGTTGCCCAGTGGGTTGAACTGTTGCGATCGCCCGATCTCGACAACCGCTTGGTCGCCGTCAAAACCCTGCAACACCTGGGCGACGAAGATGCAATCGAGCCTTTGATCGGGGCGCTCTACGACGAAAACCCCACGGTGCAAGAGATCGCCATCACCACCCTGTGGGAATTTGCCAACCCGGTGGCCATCAACCCGCTGATCGAGTGCCTCAGTTCGCCCCACGAGAATGTGCGCAGTGAGGCGCTGTCGGCCCTCAAGGAACTGGTTTCCACCAACGACCTGATGAAGCTGCTGGATCTGTTGCAGGTGGGCAATATCCACGCCCAGCTCAACGTGCTGGTGCTGTTGCGCAAAATTCACGACGCCCAGGCGCTGCCGTATATCATGCCGTTTTTTGAATCGGAAAACCCCGAACTGCGGGAGGCGGCGGTGATCACCCTGCGCTACCTGAATCAGGTGGTGCGCTGCGAACCGGCTTTGGCTCTGGCGAAAGATCCTAACGAAGCGGTGCGGCGGGCGACGACGCTCACCTTGGGACACCTCAGCGATGCGGCGGTGGTGCCGCTACTGTGTGAACTGCTGACCAGCGATGCTGACTGGCAGGTGCGGCGCAATGCGGCCCAGTCGCTGGATATTTTGGCTGACCCGACCGCTGTTGAGGCTCTGGCCAAGGCTATGGATGACCCCGAATGGCAAGTGCGCAAGTTCACCGCCCGTGCCCTGCAAAAAACCCCAGATATCGAAGCCTTGCCGGTTTTAATTAAAGCCCTGACCGACGAATACTCCGACGTGCGGCGCGATGCGGCCACCGCCCTGGGCAAGCTGGCCGACATCAATGCCCTGTCCGCTCTGCAACAGACCCTCAACGACCCCGATATGGACGTGCGGATTTTCTCCCAGCGGGCCATTGACGCGATCCAGAAGTCTCAGCCAGAAACCTCCAATGTCTAGCCATTCCTCTCCGTTTCATCGCGCCAGTACCGATCGCGCCAGTACGACCCCCGTCGAAGCGCCCCCCAGTGCTGAGGCGATCGCCCGCAAGGGCGAGGTGATTGCCCAGCTCAAAACCCTGCGCGAGCCTACCCTAGGCAACGACCTGGTCAGCCTAGGCATGGTGCGCAATCTGCAAGTGGTGGATGATTACGTCTACCTGCGGCTCTACGTGGGTTGCCACCAACTGAATTTGCAGCAACAGGTACAGGACTCTCTTAGCCAGCTGCCCTGGTGCAAAAAAGCCTATGCCCAGCTCTGCACCATCCCTGGGGTGCGCACTACTCTGGCGGTGTCGAGCGGCAAGGGTGGCGTGGGCAAGTCGACAACCGCTGTCAACCTGGCGGCGGCCCTAGCCCAAACCGGGGCTAAGGTGGGGCTGCTCGATGCCGACATCTATGGCCCCAACGTACCCCAAATGCTGGGTCTCGGTCATTCTGAAGTGCGCGTGATCGACACGCCCGAGGGCCAGCGGTTTGTGCCCCTAGAGGCCCACGGTATCAAGCTCATGTCCGTTGGGCTGCTGGCGAAGGGCGACCATCCTCTCGCCTGGCGCGGGCCGGTAATGCACAAAATTCTCACCCAGTTTCTCCACGAGGTCGACTGGGGCGAGCTAGATTACCTGCTGATCGACCTGCCCCCCGGCACCGGCGACGCCCAGATCACCATCGTGCAAGAAAGCCCGATCTGCGGCGTGGTGATGGTGACGACCCCGCAGCAGGTAGCGGTTTCCGACGTGCGCCGCAGTGTGCACATGTTTCGCCAGGTGGGGGTGCCGGTGCTGGGCTTGGTGGAAAATATGAGCTACCTGCTCTGCGGTCACTGCGGCGAACCGACGCCGATCTTTGGCAGCGGCGGCGGTGCCCAGATTGCCACCGAGCTCTCGGTGCCCCTGTGGGGCCAGGTGCCCATCGACCCCCGCATTTGCGAACAGGGCGACGCTGGCGTGCCTCTGCCGATGAAGCTGCCTGATGCTCCTCTGAGCCAGATCTTTGGCCAGATTGCCCTGGGGTTGAATGCCACCTTTGGGGTGGCGACGGTGGCAGAATTGGCGGTGGTTTGTTGATAGCTCCACCGTAGGGTGGGCACTGCCCACCACCATTAAATGCCAAGCGACCCACCATTGGTCAGGGCAAACGCCGTTTGCCCCTACGACCCATACACCCTTCCACCCTTCCGGATCCCCGCCGATACCTCACTCCTGACGTAACCTGTCAATCGGGGGGATCCTTTTCTAATGTTCGCCCTGTCAGGAGACACTTCCATGGACATCAAAACATGGCTCATCAGTCTAGGGGTGGTGGCGATCGCAGGTTTTACCCGAGGCTTCTCTGGCTTTGGGGCTGGGCTCATCTTGGCTCCTGCTCTCAGCCTGCTGTTTAAACCCCAGCAAGTAGTGGCCACCGTTGTCCTGCTCGAAATCACGGCTGGGGCGGGTCTGGTTCCTGACGCTATTCAAAAAGCCAAGTGGAAAGAGGTTTTGCCCCTGGTGCTGAGTGCGATCGCCATGGTGCCAGTGGGAGCGCACTTTCTGGCCCTGCTAGAACCCGCGTTAATGCGGCGCATCATTGGCGGCCTGATTCTGAGCTTTGTACTGCTGCTGGTGACCGGCAAAAGTCGCTACACCCAGCCTCGCCTGGCGTTGACCTCCGGGGTTGGTGCCCTGAGCGGGTTCTTGACAGGGCTAGCAGGTATTGGTGGCCCACCCATCGTGCTCTACCAGATGTCTGGCACTAATCCCGCCATTGCTAATCGAGCCAACTTTATCGTATTTTTTGCCCTCACCCAGCTGATTGCCCTGGGGTCTTACTGGGCCAGCGGCTTGATGTCTATGGCGGTGGGAATGTTGTTTATTCGTATTGTGCCCGCCTTCGTGGTGGGCCTATTAATTGGTCAGCTGTGCTTTAAGCGGGTTGACGATGCGCTCTTTCGTCGCTTTGTCATGGGTCTGTTGTTCACAGTGGCGGTGCTGGCGCTGGTGGCCTGATATCCGCCCTATAAACGGTTTTCACCTATGAAACTATCGTCTAAGTCTGAGCCCAGGGAAGATGCCCTGGGCCTAATTGCCGCTGACTGGAAAGCCCAAAGCCTATCCATTGTGCCGGGGTTACTACTCACCACCCTAATCGCGGGGATAGCCCTGGGGTTCGATCGGCTAACTGACCTCCACACCCTCAATCCATTGCTGATTGCCGTGCTTTTAGGCATCGGCTGGCGACAGTGGGGCGTGGTGCCCGCCGCCTATCGCCCCGGCATCAAGTTTGCGATGAAGCGGGTGCTGCGACTGGCGGTGATTTTGTTGGGCCTGCGGCTGAGTTTGGCGGAGGTGCTGGCGGTGGGGCCCTGGGGATTGGGCCTAGTCACCATTGGCACGGTCAGTACGTTTTATCTGACCTGCTGGCTGGGAAAGTGCTTAGGGGTAAACCCACGCCTGGCCCAGCTGATTGCGGCGGGCACTTCCATCTGTGGGGCTTCAACGGTGGTAGCTACCAACACCGTGGTGGAAGGCTCCGAGGAAGATATGACCTATGCGATCGCCACCATTACCGGCTTTGGCACCCTGGCCATGCTCACCTATCCGCTTGTGGGCACCCTGTTGCAGCTCAGCCCCTCGGCCTTTGGCATTTGGTGTGGGGCCTCGGTGCATGAGGTGGCCCAGGTCATTGCTACCGCCTTTCAAAACGGCGATCTCAGCGGCCAGGTGGCCACTGTCACCAAGCTCTCTCGTGTGCTGCTGATCGTGCCGATTATTCTCAGTCTGGGCTGGCAAACCCATGGCCCTAGCCAGGCTAATCAACCAGCTCGCCCGCTTCCCATTCCCTGGTTTGTGTTGTTCTTTTGTCTCTTGGTCGGGGTCAACAGCTTGGGCCTGGTGGCGGCCCCGATCAAAGCTGTCGTACTCAGCGGCAACCAAGTTTTGCTCTGCATGGCGCTGGTGGCCATGGGGCTGGAGACTAATATCGCAAGCTTGACCCAGCTGGGTCTAAGGCCAATTTACCTGGGCGGGCTTTCGTGGCTGTTTTTGGCAGTGATCAGCCTATCGATGGTTTTTCTCGGCAGTCTTTAGGCTTGGGGGTGCAGAAAAATCCTGAAAGGGTTGCTGTGCAAGGAGTCTCAAATGAGACAGGGTAGATGGGAAGGGGCATTTCATGACAGGCTTGAATTCCCCAACCCAAGGCCAGTCTCATGGAAACACCCCTTTTGTATCATCAACTGCAAGACCAATTGAGTCAATGGGTACAGCCCAAAGACCAACGTCATCTGCAAGGTATCAAATGTCAATTACTTTGGCGGCCCACGAGATGCGCAACGAGGTTCCGTTTGTAAAGCTGAACCTGGTTCTACAAAGTGAGTGTAGCCAAAGGAAGTGATAGAAAATGACATCGTTAGCCTTTAGAAGCAGGGGCATCACGATGTCAGACATACAATTCAACCCTACCGTAGCAGGCCTTGAACTCATCGCAACCGAGCAACCGAATCCGGTGACACCACCCTGGTTGGCGGAAGTGCTGTTGTTAGGAGAATACTGGCGTAGAACGGGCCTGTTGGACCGTCTGCGGACGGAAGTGAATGTCAATCGAGGCCGGATGGGATAGTACAAAATCTGTGACTTTGTGCTGCTCCTGTTGGCTTATGCAGTCAGTGGACTGGGGACGTTGCAGAGTTTTCTCGAACAGCTCGAGAGCGTAAAATCGGTGCTGATGAGCGTGTGACAGCAGCGGCACTGCGCGTCCGCAACAGGTCACCGATAGGTGAATCATGCAGTAACGATTCCAGAGCACGGTGGTGTCGAGTGCCAGGTAGAGTCGCCGCCCTTTCCACTGGTGGAGAGCCGCCAGCACCAAGGGCACGTACAAGCTTTTCACGCGGACTCGTCGATTGCTGATAAAGCGCTGCCACCGTCGTTCGGTGCTTTGCGCCTGGCGGGCGCGACTGGGCACATACGATTCCCACTCCGGCAGACTCAACTTACCACTGCACACCAGTGCCGTCACCATCCAGGCCAGCGCTTTGAGATGTCGCAAATCGCGGCGATGGCTATATTGACGCAGCAGTGGCAACACTTGATCATAGAGACAGGTGGTAGCTGACATGGTATAGACCCTGAGTTACGCAAATTTCAGCGTCTCATGTCAGCTCACCCTTTCCCCCTCGCTTTACGAGTGTTCAAGCCTTTCATCTACTTATGTCCAGGCAGTCAGGATTCCGACTGTAACGGCACCACGTTCTATGCAAAGCAGCAAGCCAAATTCAGGCATAAAAAATGAGCTGGAAGATTATGCTTCCAGCCCATTAAGGAACGAAAAAAGAGATGATTGTCTTAGAAGCTAGCTGCTAAAAAGGCCATTCCAGATCCGATAGCAATGCAACCAGCGAAACGCAGAAAATTAGGACGAGCAACGCTAGACTGCTTCACTATCATTGCTACTTTATAGGCACTTAGAGCAATGACGGCCTGAATTAAAGTAAATCCGAGCAAATAGGCGGTTAGAGGAACAGCTGCGGCTCCAATGATGGCCTCTCCGTAAGCATATCCGTGAAATAGTCCTGCAACACCAGCTAGGATTGCGATAATAGCCGCATTAGGCTTTTCTAGTTTTGCCAATAAAATGCCAGAGACAAGCACTGAGGCTGAAATGATACCCTCAACCATAGGCATATCTACCAGCATTAAATGTAGTCCTGTTCCTGCAAGGGCTGTCAAGACAAATGCAATGGGGATCCAAAATCCTCTTGCAACAGTTGAGGCTAACAAGCCCACAGAAATGACAAAAACTAAATGATCAAGCCCAACTACGGGGTGGCCCAATCCTGACAAGAAACCTTCTAAAAAGGTGGTAGAAACTTCGCCTCCAGATGGATGATGAGCATAAACTGGGAAGGCAAGAGCCAGCAGAATAGAGGATATCGCTGAAAGTTTTACAGCAATAC
>DAIPYU010000087.1:0-21818 GCA_036782635.1 Nodosilinea sp. CTOTU7353 | reverse complement strand
CACCCTGCGCATTGATCGCCAGCGCTTTACCCTCACCCGCCGCCTGCTGGGGTGGACGCGGCAGATGTCAGGCAATACCGCCGACCTGGCCAAGGTCGAGCTACAGACGGCCTATACCCACAACGGTCGTCCAATCAAAACCATTACCCTACTAGAGGGCATCAACCAGCACCGGTTTGGCACGCCGCTGACGGCGGTCGAAAAAGCCTGGCTGGTGGATGAAATCGATACGTTTATTCATCAGGCCGAAAAAAATCCCAGGGTTCTTCAAGAACCCTGGGATTTGGGGTAGCCTCTGGAATTGTGGCCCTAGCTTACAAACCAGTTCACAACGAAGATATTCACCTTGGCCGCAAATGATCGCATTTCTCTAGTGACTGGCCCGGCGCGATCGGGCAAGAGCGAGTGGGCCGAAGCCTTGGCCACCCAATCGGGCCAATCGGTCATTTATATTGCGACTTCCTCCGTTGACCCGGCGGATCTGGACTGGCAAAAGCGGGTGCAGCTGCACCGCGATCGCCGTCCCCCCCACTGGCAGCTACAAGAAGTGCCCATCGCCCTGCCCGGGGCCATTCTCGCCGCCACCGGCCAAGACTGCCTGCTGATCGACTCCCTCGGCACCTGGCTGGCCAACCTGCTAGACCAAGACGACGCTACCTGGCAGAGCACCGTGCAAGCCCTAGTCGCCAGCCTGCAGTCAACCCCCGCCACCGTGATTTTAGTCTCCGAAGAAACCGGCTGGGGCGTGGTGCCCGCCTACCCCATCGGGCGGTTGTTTCGCGATCGCCTCGGCACCCTCACCCGCCAAGTCGGCACCGTAGCCGGCGCAGTGTACTTAGTCGTAGCCGGGTACGCGGTGGATGTGAAGGCTTTAGGCAAAAGGGTTTAGGGTATACGGTTTGCGGTCTACGGTTTGCGGTTTGCGGTCAGCCGTATACCCTGAACCGTAAACCGTAGACCGTCCCCCTACACCTCAAACCCCTCCACCTCATACCCCTGCCACTGGCCGTCAAGCTTCTCTGCCACCAGCGGTGTCAAGGTCAGCTTTGGCGGGTTGTCGCTTGAAACCGCTACTCGCAGGCCCGAGTAGGGGCGCTTGAGGTGTTTGCTGTCTCCGGTGCGGCCCAGATACAGGTGCGATTTGGCCACGGGGCGGGTCTGGCCGTCGATGGTTTCTGTGATCACCGGTCCTTCTGACCGCTGCCGCCGCAGGCTGTAGCCGCTGCCGCCGCAGACTACCCAGGGAATGTGGGCGTCGCCGTGGCCGGTGTCCTCGGTGCGCAGGTATTCGAAACAGTGGGCGTGGCCGTTGAGTACCAGATCGACCATGGGGCGGCCCTGGCTGTAGTGGTTGACTTCAGCCGCCACCGCGTCGAGCACCTGGCGCAGGTGGTGGCGCACGGCCAGGGTTTGCCCCTGGGGCCACTTGGTGGCTTCGGTGACGTAGGGCGGGTGGTGAAAGAAAAGCACGCGGCCCCGCACCGCCGGGTTTTGCCAGGAGGCAATTAGGCGATCGCGCAGCCAGTCGAGCTGCTCCGTATCGACCGTGGGGGCGTGGTTGCCGTTGAGCTGTTTTTCGATGTCGTAGAGCTGTTCGTCAATCGCTTGGATTTGCCCAGCGTCATCCTCGCGGTCGTCATCTGAGCGGGGGCTAAAGACACCCAGACTCGCCTGGCGCAGCAGGTTTATTTTCTGAAGTTCTAGCTGCTGGCGCTGCTGCTCTAGGGCCTGGCGACCCGCCTCGGCAGGGGCCACCGGTAGGGGCTGGTTAAAGGTATTTGAATCGAGGGCAAAGAAGTCGATGCCGCCGTAGCGAAAGGTGTAGTAGCGGTTGGGCAGGCGAGTAAACTGGCCGGGGCGGTAGGTGAGCGCGCGATCGCCCCCGTCAGTGCTGGTGTAGTAAGACTCTAGGTGTGCACCCAGCCGCGCCTCTGGCACCGCCCACAGATAGTCTAAAAACGCTCGGGCAAAGGCATCGCCCTGGTAAGAGCCATGCCAGCCCACGTCTAAATCCAGAAAAAAGCGCAGCAGGTAGCGCAATGGGGTGGTAAGGCCCGAGGCCAGCCCCACAAAAAAAGGCAGGTCGTAGTAGTCGTGGTTGCCCAGCACCGGCAGGAGGGGGTGCTTGAGGGTCATGCGATCGTACTTAATCTGGTGGTAATGGTCGCCGCCCACCAGCCACTCCCGATAGGGCTTGATAAAGTTCGACGCGTACTGCTCCCGCGACCCCACCAGATACACCACATCGCCGGTGTGGAGTGTAAAGCTGGCCGAGTCAAGGTGGGGCACAAGCTGCTGGGCCACCCGGCGCTGGGGGCTGCTGGTGCGGTGCCGCCCGGTGCCGCTATCGCCGATGACTAAAAATGAAAACCCGTCTTTCTCTGCGCCGCGATCATCTATCACCACACGGGTTTGGTCAATGCCGCGCGCGACGGTCTGGGGGTGCTGCCACCGCACCCGCTGCTTCATTTTGCGAATCTTGGTTTCAATGGAAGGCTCAGTAACCAGTTTAGAAGACATAGCTGGCTCAAATGCGAGTTATACGATCACCCTTTACCACGGATTTTGCTGACGCTGCGGGATTGTAGCCAACATGGGTCTCTCTACCCTACTCATACTTTTCGCCGCTGAGAATGAAGATCGGGTCTACCGCCGCAAAGACCTGGTAGTTGCCCTTGGTCTCCAACCGATTGACCGCAGGCTGGGCAGCTTCAATGTTGCGCACCCGCAGCTGGGCAAAGGTTTCTGACACCACGTAGAGGGTTTCGAGATTCCCCGCCGTCACGACTATCCGCCCCAGCGAGGGTAGGTACTCCCACGCGGTCAGCAGAATGTCTTTGAGATCGCGCCCGCCTTCGACAAAAATGCAGTCGGGGTGGTGGGGCAGATCGCCCAGGCAGCCGGGGGCGCTGCCTTGAATGACTTCCACATTGCTAAGGCCAAAGCGATCGCAGTTGCGCCGGATCAGCTCCGCTACATCCCCGTCGCGCTCGACCGCCACCACCCTGCCGTTGGGAATCATCAGCGCCGCCTCAATCGCCAGGGTACCGGTGCCCGCGCCAATATCCCACAGCACATCCTTGGGCTTGAGCCGCAGGTAGCCCAGCAGCAGCAGCCGCACCTCCCGACTGCTGAGGGGAATGCCGGGCAGCTGCTCAAACAGGTGGTCGGGAATGCCGGGGGTGGCGTAGGGCCAGAGTTTCGCCATAGAATTGCCAGAATAGCATTGGCTCTATTTTAGGTTGGCCGCCCAAAGCAGACGATTTCCCGACGTTCCCCGTCGCGGACGACCACTCCAGCAGACACACATTAATTAGTTTTTCACCATGAGAAATGCAGAAATACTGCGATTAAACCAATCTGATCTTCACCTAAATAGTGATCATTTTGACTGGCAGACCGCCTTAGAAAACGCAGAACCCGATTCCGCCGTAGGCATTCGCCACGCCGCATTATCTGGCGATGCCGCCTGTCGTATTCATGTGGCCGCCATTCCCCATCACGTTGGCTGCCACTTCCATAAATTGGGCGACGAAACCTACGAAATTGTTCAAGGTATGGGCATCTTGCATTTTGGCAGAGTAACCTCTACCAATGGCGCTCACAGCGTCAGTTGGGAGACTTCGTTCAACGTTTCTGCTGGCGATCACTTTGTCATCCCAGAAGGTTACGCCCACCAGCTCCAAAAGCGCGGCAGCGAAGCCCTCTCCATCCTTTTTGCCTGCCCCGACTCTCACTTAGATGACGAGGGTGATCGCCATCACTTAGCCGATTCACCCAATTTGTAGCTTTGCCCCAACCAAGCATTTCACCCAGCCATGGGCAGAGGTTGCTCGGTGTGATGGCCCAACGCTAGAGCCGTTGGGTTACACTTCGGTTCACCCAACCAACCCCGGTTCCCGGCTCTCCCACCGATTTGGCCACTGCATGAAACGCTTCTACCACCACGAGTTTGTTGTGCCGACTGAGGTGGTTGATGGCAACGGTCATGTCAACAACGTCGCCTACGTGCAGTGGATGCAGGATATCGCCATTGCCCACGCCACCCGCGTCGGCTGCACCGCCGAAACTCAGGCTCTAGGGGCCACCTGGGTGGCAAGGTCACACCAAATCACCTACCTGCGCCCCGCCTTTGGGGGTGATCGTCTGCGCCTCAGCACCTGGGTTACCACCCTGCGCAAAGCCCGCAGCACCCGGCAGTACAAATTTTTGCGTCTTAGCGACGACACCGTGCTGGCCACTGGCGCGACCGACTGGGTGTTTGTCGATGTCATTACCCATCGCCCTCGCAGCATTCCCGCCTCCGTATCCGGCTGCTTTGAGCTGGTAGACGGCCCATAAAAATCGCCCCCTAACTCAGGGGGCGATAACCGGGGGGCGATCGCACAACCTCAAGCATTGCGGATAGCTAGATCAGCTTCAGCTCTGGGTACTGGGCCACCAGCTCGTCAGAACTCAGGGTTTCCCCAGACTGCTGGGGCGTCCACAGTACCTCTACTGCCAGCAGATTTTCGCTAGAGACCGCGCCAACCTGGCTGAGCGCCTGCCGCAGGTCAGTCGTCGAGGAGATATTGGGCAGGTCCAGCTTGCCCTGGGTGGCCACTACCACCGTAGCCAAAATGTATTCGCCAGGGGCCTGGTCGGTGTCGCCGGGGAGCGCCGCCTTGGGTGTCGCCTGGGTGATCTGGCTGTTGACGTTAGAGATAGTCTCTTCGCTAAAGCGGCTGCGGGCCGAGAGAGTATAGCGGTTAAACTCTTGCTCAGCGGCGAGCAGGCGAGTTTGCTTGTCTTCGCTGGCGGCGTAGGCCCAGTAGTCGGGGTGGCGCAGCAGAGACAGAGTGGTCTCTTGCAGCAGTTTGGCCAACCCCTGGGAGGTGCCGGTGTCGGCGGTGGCGGCCAGGCGGTTGAGGTCTTCCTGTAGCTCGCGGGCCTCGGCCAGCAGCCCCACCTGGAGCTTGGCCACGGCCACGGGCGGGTTGCTGCCGCCCATGGGGGTCGCGTAGTCATCGCCTGAGGTTGCCCCCCGCAGACCGCGCACCACTACATTGGCGATCGCAATAAAAATCAGCAGGGTAAACAACCCGCCAAACCCGCCCCCGATGCCAATAAACGGAAACAGAAAGGGCATGCCAAAGCCACCGCCCGGATAGTAGCCGCCGCCGCCACCGCCCGGCGAGTAGGCGCGAGGGCTGGGGCTCATGCGCGGTGCAGGTGCCCGAAAACTACCGCCGCCCATGCGCCCGCCGCCTGCGGCCCAGGCGCCGCTGGCGGGGCCAAACACCAAAACTACCGCCAATACCAGAGCCATGAGGGGCTTGAGAAACGGCTTGAGGCGTTGAAATAGTTGTTTAACCATACTGTTTAACCATCGAGTAAAACCGCAGTGCTAACGTGGAGTGCTTTATGTCTTTAATGTAACGCGAAGTGCTGAGGCTGCCCGCTAAAATTAGCCCAAACCAGCGGCGGAAACCCGTACCTACAGGCCCTAACCGCCACCCACGATGGTAACAATCTCCAGCCGGTCATCGGGGCGCAGGTGGGTAGTTTCCCATAGCTGTCGGTGGAGAATTTCGCCGTTGTACTCCACCGCCACCAGGCGCGGGTTTAGACCTAGTGACTCTAAAAAAGCAGGCAGCAAAGTCCCTGCTGTGCAGGGCCGAGACTCGCCGTTGACTAAAAGATGAAACCTGTCCTGGATCGGGTCTTGCGTGGGGTCTGGCATGGGATACATCAATTCAAAATCGCCAATCTAAAATCCCCAATGGGTATGCACTAGTGAGTGTTCACCCGACCGCCGCTACGGCATGAAACCTTTGGCGGTGGATGGTTTGGGCAGCAAAGTACTGGGCAATCAGGGTCGGGTTTTCAGCCTCAATGATGGATCGAACGACGGCGACCCGCTCGGCTCCGGCCTGCAAGACCTCCGCCAGGTTTTCGGTGTTGATGCCGCCGATCGCATACCAGGGCACCGTGGCGTGCTCAGCGGCGTAGCGCACATAGTCGAGGCCAGCGGCGGCCTTGTCGGGCTTGGTGGGGGTAGCGTAGACCGGGCCAACGCCAATGTAGTCGGCCCCCTCGGCGATCGCCCGCTGCATTTCGTCGGGGTTAGTGGTCGAGCGGCCAATGATCCGCTGGCTGCCGAGCAGCTGGCGGGCCGTCGAAATCGGCAAGTCGGTTTGGCCCAGGTGCACGCCGTCGGCCTCGACCGCCAGGGCCAGATCGACGCGATCATTGACTAAAAACAGCGCCCCGTGGCGGTGACAGAGATCCTTGAGCTGCTGGGCCAGGTCTAGCCGCAGGCAGTCGTCGGTCTGCTTATCGCGGTACTGCACCAGGGCAATACCGCCCTGGAGTGCCGCCTCGACGATGGGCAAGAGGCGATCGCTGGGCGAAGTCACCAGATAGGTCAGCCCCTGGCTCAGCCGCTGCTGCCGATGGCCGCCGAGGATCTCGCTCTCCAGGGTATAGATCTGGTAGCGCATGGCCTTACTGCCCGCCGCCATCTCATCCCGGTAGAGCTTGCCATATTCCTCTAGCGCCCGCAGCGCCTCCTGCACCCGGCAAAAGTTGGCCTGCAAGACCGCCGTAACGCTAGTGCGCTCGGCCTCCTGAGGGTGGGTGAGGGCGGTGCCGGGGTCTTCGGGGGTATTGCGGGCAAGGCGCAGCTCGGCGCTGTGCCACTGGGCCAGGGTTTGACGCAGGTGCTTGAGCTGTTCAGTTTGTTTTGAGCTATTCAGCCCAAAGCGGCACCATTCTTCAATGATGCGCAGCCCCTCCCGCGCCCGGTCGAGGTTGGCGTCAAGAATGCGATAGACAGCGGCATCAGCACTGGTGGGCAGCGCTGGCAGCCCAGGCAACTCCGGCATGGGAAAAACGGGGGCAAAGAACCTCCACATCCTACCAGGCAAGGACCAGCCCCTGGGGCTACTTCTGCTGCTCTAGAATTTGCTGAATACCATCCACCGCCGGGTCAGAACGCCAGACATCAAAGGCTTTCCAGGCAATGAAGCCAAAGGCCACCACCGCCAACAGCGTCACAAGCGATGAGAACAATCGATTTGCTGAAGTATTAGGATCGAGGCTCATACATCATTACCCCAAAAAACGGATAGATCAGTGATAAAACACCCTTCTTCATGAGTAGAAAGCCTTGATGATTGTAGGGTGCGTCATCGCCCGGCGTAACGCACCAAGCTCCTGCCCTGCGGTGTGTTGTAGCGAAGCTCAACACACCCTACAGCATCGTTTAATTTAGGCTACTTACTTACCAAGCCCCGCTTGGACTCTAAAGTTTTCCCGCGGGCAAAAACCTCACATTCTGAACTTAGATGAAGTCTAACAGGATCCCTTACTTTCTATGTACCCTGCAGATTGGGTTTTCATAACAGCCCATCCGGAAATGGCTCAGTTTATGGCTCAGTTTGGGAAACCCGACCCCATAGCGAAGCTAGGATTTTTCGACCGGGGACATGCGTTTTTTTAGCGAGTCAAAGCGGCGGCGGGCGGTGGTGTTTTTAGGCTCTAGGGCCAGGGCGGCTTCGTAGTTCTCTAGGGCCTGGGGCATCAGCTGCTTGCGCTCGTAGCTGTGGCCCAGATTGTTGAGCGCGGTGACGTACTCAGGGGAAATTTTCAGCGCTTCTTTGTAGTTGCGAATGGCCAGGTCGTACTGGTCTTGGGCAAAGTAGGCATAGCCCAGAGCGTTGTAGACCACTGCGGCATTTTCGGTTTCGTCATCGCCCAGCTGCCGAATGGCCTGCTGGAGATACAGGGCCGCCTGGGTGTAGAGCTTTTTATCGAGCAGCAGGCTGCCCAGTTCGTAATATTCTTGGGCGGTGCCCTTTTCTTTGGTCAGCCGCGATTGCAGTCGCCCCAGGGTGCCTTCGATGCGGCGGGTCTTGATCACCTGGCGCACCACAAAAAAGGCGGCTACGCTTAGCAACGTCAGCAGAATACCCAGGTATACAAGGAGCAGGTTGCTGTTTTCCATCCGATCTTTTTCCGCACGTCAGGTCTAACCTATCTTGCCACGGCTAGGGCAACCCCCAGAAGGTCACTCGCTCCTCTAGCCAGCCGCTGTGGTGCCAGTGGTTGACTGTTGCGCTCACCAGGGCCCGCAGTTCGGCGTACTGAATGCCCTTGGGTAGGGCGATCGCCAGAGGCTCCGTCGACATCAAACTGGGCACCAGGTAGTAGCCGCTGTGGTCTTGCTGCCAGCCGGTCAGCACGGTTACATCGCCAGCAAAGCCGTCGATTTGGCCGCTGCTGAGGCGGCTGAGCGCCTCTTGGTAGCTGGCCAGCGGCGTGAGCATAGCCTGGGGCAGCAGGTGGCGCACCACCGCCACGGTACTCGACCCCTGTAGCAATCCCAGTCGCCGCCGCTGGAGGTCGTTTAGGCTCTGGAATTGGGGGTCGCGCACCAA
This sequence comes from Nodosilinea sp. CTOTU7353, assembly GCA_036782635.1. Taxonomy (GTDB): domain Bacteria; phylum Cyanobacteriota; class Cyanobacteriia; order Phormidesmidales; family Phormidesmidaceae; genus Nodosilinea. The sequence goes on along the minus strand of DAIPYU010000087.1, from coordinate 13,398 downwards.
TACCCCAGCCCCGTCTAGGTAGTAGGGCGGGCTAAAGGCAACCAGGCGCTGCCGCCCAGGGGTAAGGGTTAGCCCCGCGATCGCCACATCGGCCCGATCATCTAGCACAGCGGGCAGGCGATCAGAGTTGGGCACCACCTCAAACACCACCGCCCCAGGGTCGCCGAAAATTTCTGTCGCCAGCCCTCGGGCAATGTCAATTTCTAGCCCGGCTAAGGTGCCATCGTTTTGGCGAAAGCTCAGGGGTCGCCAGCCCTCGCGCACCGCCACCACCAGATGACCGCGATCGCGAATGGTGTCTAGATCGGCAGCAAAAACCGGGAGCACAGCTAGCTGTGCCCCCAGGACTAAACCAAACCCAAGCCAGTTCCAGGCCATAGCGCCGTCGAACCATATTGCCGTTGAGCCATACTGCCGCCGAAGCGCTACCGGACTACAGGATAGCTGAGCTTACGCTACGACCGCAGCTGTGCCAGCGACCTCTACAGGCATCTCAGCTAAGGACATATCCTTCTCAAACAACCGAATTCGGCCCGCTGGACTGAAATCGGCTAGATCGTGGATACATAGCTAAGTGAAACACTCTGAGAGTATCCCAACTAAAAAAGCACCTATGCCTAGGGCGCGAACTCGGCCCGTTGGGCCGGTCGCAGTGAGATCCCGGACAAGTATTTAGTTGGGACACTCTAAGCCTGGTTGGCGACTTCGACCACCTTGGCAAACCCAGCGGGGTCGAGCACGGCCATTTGGGCCAGCATTTTGCGGTTGAGGTCAATATCCGCTTTCTTGAGCTGGCCAATTAGCTGACTGTAGCTCAAACCATGCATGCGAGATGCCGCATTGATGCGGGTAATCCACAGACGGCGAAAATCGCGCTTCCGGTTGCGGCGATCGCGGTAGGCGTACCGCAACGCCTTCATAACCTGCTGGTTAGCGGTGCGAAATAGCTTAGAGTGCGAACCCCTAAACCCCTTGGCCAACTTGAGAACTTTTTTGCGGCGCTTGCGTGCTACGTTGCCGCGCTTGACACGTGCCATGACTGTTTAACCCTTGGGACTATGGAAATCAAATGTAAATCGAGTCTTTGGTGAACTACCTTCACCCTGGAGACAGGGCCCCTAGAGATAGGGCAGCATCAGCTCCACATTGGGGGCGTCTTCCTCAGACACCACCACTGCCTTAGACAGCCGGGAGCGCTGCTTAGCATTTTTGTGCTGGAGCAGGTGGTTCTTAAACGCCTTGCGACGCATAATTTTGCCGCTGCCACTGCGACGAAAGCGCTTAGCGGCAGCTTTACGAGACTTAAGCTTGGGCATGGTTACCACAATTTCGACACAGCTTTTAATAGTATCACGACTAATCCCTATTCTGAGGAATCCAAGGTTTATGCCATATATATGAGTCGCACTTGGGCTTGGCGTGCGCTGGCGGTGCCATCATCCAGGAAAAAAGGTCAAAAAAAGATGGCCTGAAGGGTTGTCAAGACTACACTCTTGTAGCTAGTATAAGTTTCGCACGCAATCCTCAGTAGCTCAGTGGTAGAGCGGTCGGCTGTTAACCGATTGGTCGTAGGTTCGAATCCTACCTGGGGAGTTTTAAATTCAACGAATAGGAATTCGGAAAGCAGGCTGGTGGCCCAAGGGGGCGGACAGCGGTGACAAGGAGTTAGCTTGCGCTGCTAGATTGTCTGATTCTTGACCGCTTAAAATTGCTCACACGCTTCCTGGGCTTGCCAACGCTAGAGCGAAACTGGCTCAGGCGTTTTTAGGATGAGCACCGTGAACAGGGCTAAAGGTAGACCTCAGAGGCTTGCGTTGACGTAGCGAAAGCTGTGTCCCATATCAAGTCAAGATCAGGCTCTGCAGTTTCCCCATGGGCAAAACTCCGCGCTGGGCTTGAATGAGGCTTATTTCCCAAGAGTTCACCTAAGGCAAACAGAAAAATTTAGGCATGTTGCCCAATATGCTTATAATTTGTTTAGCAATTGTATTGTTCTGATACAGCCTCTAACTAGGTTGTTTACATGGGGTGAGAGATAAGCCGGTGGTTAGTCCGCAAGGATTGTTCTACAAGGCTATGGCTCAGATCAGACAGTTGATTAGAGTTAAGTTGTCGAGATTAGTTGATAATGCCCCGTATTCTCGTCATTGATGATGACCCGGCGATCGCGGAACTAGTTTCCGTCAACTTAGAGATGGCGGGCTACGACGTCAACCAAGCCGGCGACGGTATCAGAGGCCAAGCCATGGCCGTTCAGCTAATTCCCGATTTGATTATGCTCGACCTGATGCTGCCCAAGGTAGACGGGCTCACGGTCTGTCAGCGTCTGCGCCGCGATCGCCGCACCGCTGATATTCCCGTGCTGATGCTGACGGCTCTGTCGCAAACCCAAGATAAGGTTGACGGCTTCAACGCTGGGGCCGATGACTATCTCACCAAACCCTTTGAGCTAGATGAAATGTTGGCCCGCGTGCGCGCCCTGCTGCGCCGCACCGACCGCATTCCCCAGGCCGCCAAGCACAGCGAAATTCTCAACTACGGCCCCTTAACCCTAATCCCAGAGCGCTACGAGGCGATTTGGTTTGACGGCACCGTCAAGCTCACCCATCTGGAGTTTGAGCTGCTGCACTGCCTGCTGCAGCGCCACGGGCAGACCGTCTCCCCCAGTCAAATCTTGCAGGAGGTCTGGGGCTACGAACCCAACGACGATATCGAAACCATTCGCGTCCACGTGCGGCACCTGCGCACCAAGCTAGAACCCGACCCCCGACACCCGAAGTTTATTAAAACCGTCTATGGCGCTGGCTACTGCCTTGAACTGCCGGCGGTGACCGTCAATTCCTGAGGCATTGACCAGGTGCATTGGGCTGGGTCCACTGCAATGGAAAAAGACCGAGAGGCGATATCCCTCCCGGTCTTTTTTGCTCTCAGTCTCCAATCCGCAGCCCCTATTCGGCAGAGAACTGCATGGTGCCGCTGTCAAAGGCCAGGTCTATAAACAGGTCGCCCCCCTGGAAGAAATAAATCCCAGCGTTGCCGAGCGCCTCCACAAACTCATTGCCAATCGATCCCTCTGGGCAGGCGGCTAGGGTAGTGGCGATCGGCTCAACCTCTAGACTGCGATCGTCGGAGATCGAAAACCCGCTCCGCCCCCGGTTGCAGTCGGCCTGCACCACCAAGGTGCCATCCTCTGAAAACTCGGCGGTGTAGTTTTCAGGCGGCTCGGCCACTAGCAGAGTGCCATCGCTGAACTGAATCTGCTGAAGCTGCCAGACGGTGCCAAAGAGGGGCGGGGTAGGCGTACTCGAAAACTGCATAGTGCCGCTATCAAAGGCCAGATCAATAAACAAATCGTCGTCTTGGAAAAAGTAGAGATTGGCATTGCCCAGGGCCTGCAAAAACTGGGGGCCAATGCTGCCCTCGGGGCAGGCAGCCAGGGTAGTTGGCCCCAGCCGCACGCTGAGTTGGCTGTCGGCAGATTCGGTAAATTCTCCAATGGCGCGATTGCAGTCGGCCTGGACAAACACCTCACCAGCTTCGGTAAACTCGGCGGTGTAATTTTGGGGCGGGTTAGCCGTCAGCAGAGCCCCGTCACTCATTTGAATTTGCTGTAATTCCCAGACAGTGCCGGTGAGGAGCGGCACGCTGGAGTCAGGGGCAGGGGCAACGCAGGCCACAGCCCCGATGAAGGCCGTAGCAGCAGCTGTAGCGATCGCTGCAGAGCGAGATAAAACCATAGAATCACCACACAATTAGATAATCAGATGCCTTGGCTGAGGCTCAATTTCGCAGCCCGCAAACCTCATAATAAATGCAATACCGCCAAAAGTACGTCAACTTTATTGTTCGCAAGGTCATAGTTTTAGACAGGTTGTTTACCCCTCCTATGCTGCGGCTTTACAGCTTCACCTTCCTATAAGTTTTATATTTTTTCGACACCCTAGGGCCATCTCAAGAGTGCATGAGAATGACGTAGGCCTCTACAACCGTGGGATGCACCCCATCTGAACTGCTGAGGTAGCTTTGCCTAAACACAGCTTAAACCAGGTTCCCAATTGTCCATGGCGGATTTCACTTAGGCAAAGTGTACAGCAATGATCCCCCCCTTGCCCCCTTAAAAAGGGGGTATAGAGTAAAGCTTAGACAGCTAGGAACTGGGGTTCTAGAGCATCGGTACAGTAATGTTACCTAAGGCCAGAAGTGGAGTTCTGCTGCTCGGAAAACGACAGATCTTGAGCTGGACTTAGATGAGGTTTATTACTACTGCTATCTCAGTCAACCTTTTCCAATATTCCCGGATGGCGTAGCCCAGTAAGGTTCTCTTGCCCCGTACAAAACAGCACGGTGCTAATTTCTGCCATTAGTACCTCGGCTAGATCGGCCACTGCCGTCTCTGACTCGCTCGCGGCCCGCAAAAACGGCATCGCCAGTCCCGCCACATCGGCCCCCAGGGCGATCGCCTTGGCCATATCTAGCCCGTGGCGCAGCCCGCCGGAGGCGATCAGCGGTAGAGTTGGGGCCACCGCCCGTGCCTGCACAATGCAGTCGGCGGTGGGCAGACCCCAGTCGCCAAAGGTCTGCCCCAGCCGCCGCTGGTGGGCATCTGCCGCCCGCTCGCTCTCGACCCTGGCCCAAGAGGTGCCCCCCGCCCCGGCCACATCCACCGCCGCTACTCCTGCCGCCACTAGCCGCTGCACCAGGGGGGCACTGATGCCGTTGCCCACTTCTTTGACAATTACCGGCACCGGCAGGGCGGCGCAGACCTGCTCGATTTTGTGCAGCAGCCCTTTGAAGTTGGTGTCGCCACCGTTCTGCACCGCCTCTTGCAGGGGATTGAGGTGCAAAATCAGCCCGCTGGCCCCCAGCTTGTCGACCACCCGGTGGCACTGGTCAATGCCGTAGCCGTAGTTAAACTGCACCGCCCCCAGGTTGGCCAGCAGCAAAATGTCGGGAGCCACGGTACGCACCGCAAACGTGTTCATTAGCTCCGGGTTTTCGACCCCCACCCGCTGGGAGCCCACCCCCATGGCCAGCCCGTAGCGCTGGGCCACTGTCGCCAGGCGGTGGTTGATGCGGTGGGCCTCGTCGGTGCCCCCGGTCATCGACGAAATCAGCAGCGGTGCCCCCAGCCGATGGCCCAAAAAGGTAGTGCCCAGGTCAATGTCTTGCAGATCTAGCTCGGGTAGACCGCAGTGGGTAAACCGATAGCGCTCTAGCCCGGTGGTGATCTGGGCGCACTGCACCTGCCCTTCTAGACAGATGCGTAGGTGGTCGGCCTTGCGGGTCTGGGTCTGATGGGCCTGGGTCTTAGGAACGGCGGGCATTGCAGTCACAGGAAAGCGTGGAAATCAACGCTCATTATCGTAGGGAAGAATGGGGGGGCGTGGCTGCGATCGCACACCAGACGTAACACCCTTACCCCTTGATCAGTTCCACCCCGTCGCGCCCATCGACATCCTGCAAAAACACCTTCACCGCTTCATCTTTGGCGGTGGGCAAGATTTTACCTACGTAGTCGGGGTGCACGGGCAACTCGCGGTGGCCCCGGTCGATCAGCACCGCCAGACGAATGGCGCTGGGGCGGCCGTACTCAATCACGGCGTTGAGGGCGGCGCGAATGGTACGGCCGCTGAAGATCACGTCATCGACCAGGACGACGGTGCGATCGCCGATGTCAAAGGGAATTTCGGTGCGAGCCGGGGTGCGGGTGCTGATTTTATCGAGGTCGTCGCGGTAGAGGGTGATGTCGATCGCACCCACCGGCAGCTCTACCCCCTCCAGCCGCTGAATCTGCTGGGCCAGCAGGTGGGCCAGGGGCACCCCCCGGGTGTGAATCCCCAGCAGCACCAGGCGGCTGAGGTCGCCGCCCTGCTCCACCACCTCCGAGGCCAGCCGGTTGAGGGTGCGGCGCATCTCTTCGGCAGATAGAATTTCGATCACGGTGCTGCTGGTTGCCATGGGCAGCGCTCCTGAGGGCGGTAAAGACCCACTATAGCTTGATCCCAGCGTTGTTACAGCGGCCTCTGGCGACGGTATTGCCGGAGGAATTCTTCAGGCCGCGAACCGAGCCATAAGTTTGATCACCCGCCCGATCTATCTGTATCGCAAGCAACAATTAAGCCTCCATCCCTGGGGCAGCATAGCCCTAGGATCTCTCGACGCCGCCGTCCTGGCCCCGCTACACCCCCAGGCGCATTTTGCTGCTAGAAGACGCCAGTCGCTTGGTCAACTCCTTGGCTGAGGTTTTATTGGCCCAGCGCTACCTATGCCGTCGCCCTGGCCCGCCATAGCGAAGCGGGAGGCACCGTGGCGCTGCTGACTGTAATTGTCCCCGGTGCGCACGAGTAAGCAACTTGAGAATGCTAAGTTTAGCCATCGAGATAGTCCTTCAGCATAAAAGCAGGGGTCGATTGACCCCTGCTTTTATGCTGGTGCTAGGTTCCGAAGATGCTAACTTAAGATGGCGACAGGAACAGGGTAAGGGCGCGGTGATCGAAGGATTGCACCTTGCCGGCGTCGTTCAGATCTTCTACCACCCGGTTCAAAAGGTCGGTGGCGCGATCGCGGTGCTGGTGCTCTCGCCCTCGCAGCCGCACTAGAAACTTCACCGAATCCCCTTTACTTAACCACTCAGTGGCTCGGTTGATGCGCAGGGTATAGTCAGATTCGCCAATGTTGGGGCGAAACTTGACCTCTTTAACGGAGGGGCGAGAGGTCTGCTTCTGGCGCTTATTCTGTTGGTACTGGAGCTTACCGTAATCCATAATTTTGGCTACGGATGGGCCATCTTCACTGGGGGAGACAACCACCAAATCGAGTTTGCTCTCTTTGGCCATCCTCAGGGCTTCTCTCGTGTCGGTGACGCCCAAATTTTCACCAGTCTGGGTAATCAGTAGCACCTCAGGGTCTCTGATGTCGCGGTTAACAATGGCTTTTTGTTTCTTAGCGATAAGACAAATCTCCGAATTCTGCAAGAAAAAGTTAGCGGGTTTACCTAGGGTGACGCCTATCGCGACAACCCCTTCGTTCATCCTGTAGGGAGGACGGGTAGACTGGAACAGCCCACAGCCGGGAAGACTACAGAACTGAGCCTGTAGGTACTTTAGCAAATCAGGAGCTGCTTTATTTCCATTCTTAAGGATACGCTGGGCCGATGAAAGCCACATCCCCCCTCCGACAGGTTCTCTTCTCTAAAATGAAGATTTTGTAACAGAAACTGCAATCGCTCACTCCAGCGGCAGCTGTACGGTGACGGTGGTGCCCTGGCACTCGGTGCTGGCAATCTGCCAACTGCCCCGATGCTGGGTGACGACGGTGTGGACGATCGCCAGCCCCAGACCGCTGCCGGGGCGATCGCCCACGTTGCTGCCCCGCTGAAAGGCTTCGCGAATAGAAGCTAGGTCGGCGGCGGGAATGCCCCGGCCCGCATCCTGCACCGTCAGCGTGGCCCCCCGCCCGTCGCTGCTGAGGGTCACAGAAATCGGCTGATCACTGGGGGAATAGTTGGCGGCGTTGAGCAGCAGGTTGGTGAGCAGTGATCGCACCAGCCGCCGATCCCAAAAGGCGACGGTCGGTCGGTTGGGGCCGGTGAACCCCAGCGGCTGGCTCACCTGGGGCTGCACCTCGTCCATTACCTCCTGGCAGAACTTCACCGCATCCAGCAGCGCTGGGTGAAACTCCAGCTTGCCCGCCTCGGCGCGGGTGAGGGTGAGCAGGTCGGCGATCTGCTCACCCATGTGCTGGGCGGTGACCAAAATTCGCTCTACCTTGGGCTGCGCCGCAGCCAGCGGGGTCACGTCCTGCCGCAGCGACTCCGCTGACAGCAAAATGGTGCTCAAGGGCGTGCGCAGCTCGTGGGAGGCCATGGAGAAAAACTGGAGCTTCATCTCGCCCAGGGCGCGAGTGCGATCGAGTTCGGCCTGCAAATTGCGCAAGAACAGAGCCAGACTGCCGGTCAGCAGCAGGCCCGTGAGCAGGGTCAGGGGTGGGCCATAGCCTCGGCCCAGGCCGTAGGTGGCCGCCGGAGCAAAGGCCACCCGCCACTGGCGCTGGCCCAGGGTGAGCAGGCGGGTGCAGTCCTCCGGGCGAGGGCACACCGACGATGCCGGGCGAATGGATGCCTCTGTAACCACCACCGTTTTGCTCGCCGCCTCGTACTGTCCCAAAAACTGTCTCTCTGCCCCGGCATCCTGGTCGTACAGGGCAAAGTCGATGTCGACGCTGAGGTCTTGCAGCGCCTCTTCCACCACATCGGCCACCCGAAACACCCCCAGCAAAATGCCCTCAAACTCGGCCTCCCGCGTGGGCTGATCGGGCGGGATGTCGCCGTTGGGATACAGCGGCAGCACCACCAAAAAGCCAAACTGATCGCGCTGCTCCTGCACCAGGCGAATGCGCTCGGTGGCCATAATGCGACCACTGGCGCGGGCGGGAGCAATGGCGGCGGCGCGGGTGGCGTTGGAGGCCAGATCGTAGCCCAGGGCCGCCTCGTTGTTGAGAAAGGGGGCGACGTAGGTGACGGGCACATACTCGGCCCGCGCCCCGGCCCGCTGGAGCTGGCCCGTGGGCGATAGCTCGGTGATGGCAAAGGCGGGGTAGCCCTCGGCCTGAATGCTGGCCTCGAAGGCGGCGCGATCGCCCGCCTGCACCAGCGGTGCCCACTCCAGCGCCTGAATACCGGGATAGGTGGAGAGCGATCGCGCCACAAACTCGGCAAAGGCCTGACGGGATACGGGCTGCTCGGCCACCTGGTAGTAGTCGTGCAAAAAGGTCAGCACGTCAGTGTAGCGGTTGAGGCTGCGCTGCAGAGCGGTGGAGAGGTTCTCGATCTGCTGCTGAAACTGGGTCTGCCGCCGCGCCGCCTCCCACTGGCCCACAAACCAGGTCGCCCCCACCGACAGGCCAATGCCCAGGCCTAGGGTCAGGCCCAAAATAGCGGGGTAGCGCAGGGACACCTTAGGTTTCATCGTAGGGTCCCAGAAAGCGTTCGCCGTTGAAATGAATCAGGTGTGAGGGAGCGTCGGCTACCCAAACCTCGGTTTCCCAGGCAATTTCCCCTAGGTAACGCGCCATTACTGGACGATTGGGAAAGGCCGTGACGTAGACCAAGCCAGGGGTAGCAGTCGAGAATAAATGGGCTAATTCGCTGTGCCGCTTGCTATCTATCGGCCCGTGGCTGGTAACGGTTTCTACCAGCAGTAGCCAATTTCTGGCCGGATAGTGCAGCACAACATCTGGCATTTTGCCGTGGCTGTCAATCGTAACGCCCAGCGCCGCCAACAAAACCGCATCGAAATAGCCCCACTTGTCTCCCGTATCCCCGGCATAGATCAGCACACTGCCTGGGGCAAAGCGAGGTGCAAATGCCTCAATCACCTGTTTGATCAGTTCGCTGTGATCGCCGGGGCTGATGCTAATGCGCTTCCCAGGGGCAATTTGAACCGGCACCTGATTTTGCTCCCGCGCTTTGGCATAGCGGGCAATCAGAGTTTCGCGATCGCTCAGGTACGTTGTGAGGGCATCGTGCCAGGTCGCTGTACCAAACCTGCGCAGCAGAGCGAGTGTAGCAGGCTCAATTTGGTAAACGGCCTTGGGGCTGTTGACTGGGCGGTTAGGCTGGTCTGGGTTGTATAGGGCAATACCCGCATCAACAAACTGATGCATGGTCTGACGACGCACTGTTTCGCGGGTATTGGGCGCATAGTCTTTGCCGTAGTGTTGCCTCACCCAATCCATAATTGGCGTGATTCCCATGAGCGGATTTTCCGCATCCCGCCAGGCTTTACCCGGAGTCAGATTGAGCAAAGCTAGCAGAGCTAGGGCAGAGCGCTCATTTTGCTGGGCCCTTGGCAGCCCCAAAGAAACTAGGATTTGCCTTGCCGCCAGGATGTAGTCAGCCCGCTTGGTCATGCCATTACAGTCTCAAACTGCCGATCAATGGTGGCCTGGGTCAGTTTGGGTTGAGCGATCGCCCACTCTCCCAGCCTGGTGAGAATGGCTAGGCTGGGGTATTTAATCAGCCTTAGATCGGTGGCATTGACCTGGGTATGACCATTAAATCGTCGAAAGTGGTCATCTACGGCGGTGGTGTTGAGAAACAGCGCTAGACCATAGGCCAGCGGCTGAGGCAAACCCGCCCGATTGATATGGAAGACATTGAGATGGTTTTCAAAACCCAGCATTGGGGCATCGCTAAAGGTCGCCGGGTCAACTACGCAGGCTGTAATTCGCCGTCGCTCTTCCTTAGAAGAAAACCGCCGCACAACACAGTAAAAGCCGCTGGCGTAGAGCCACTTGTCTGTATCAACGTGACGCTGAATTGCATTGGGCTTTTTGGCGTTAAGCACCGGCCACACCATGCCGCCATCTACACAGTGCATGGGGTAGATCAGCGGAACCGTTTTGACCTCGGGCATGGCTCGTAGGTACGACTTAACTCGAAAATCAACCACCGGCCCGGTGGAAACCTTGATCCCCAGGTGGGCCAGCGAATGCTGAACCGCCGTTGCAGTGGTCAGAACATCGCTATCGGGAGAGGTGGGCACATGAATAAATCGTTCCGAATCCCCAGGCAAGACGATTTGGTTGAAGGGATACTGGTGGGTGACTAAATCAGCGAAGGTGTCATCGGTGGAGGTAGACACGGTGACCGGCCCTGGAGAACCGCCGCATTCTAGCTGAATAATGATGTTTTCTTGCAATACAGCATCGTCCTTAAATGCCTGAGTGCGCGATTCAAATAAATGAATGTGGCGAATTGTCGTCTGGCCCAGCACCAGATCACGAAACGGGCGATAGTAGGGGCCGTTGCAAAAGCTGCGGGGAATGATGGCCACCAGTTGCCCACCGTCGCCCAGCAGTGCTACCGCCAGGGCCACAAATGCTGAGTAGAGATTGACGGTCTCAACCCCGGCCTGCCGCAGGGCCAGACGATGGGGTGAGTCACTTCTGATCTTTTTATAGGGCGGGTTCAGAATGGCATGGGTGTACTGGGGCAGCGCCGTGGCGAATAAATTACCCGAGAGCCAGTCAGCCGCCGCGTGGATGAAGTCATCGGGGCGAATGGTAAGGGCAAAATCTGGGTGCTGCTGATAGGCCGCCAGGGTTTGAGCCAGAGCACTGTGCAAGGTTTGATCAAGCTCGAAGGCATCCAGTTCAACCCGCTGAAAGTCGAAGCCGCCAGAGACCCAGCGGTCTAAAAACGCCGCTGACAGCGATCCACCCCCAGCCCCAGCATCTAAGAGACGGCAGCAGTCGGTTGAGCCTGGGATAAATAGACTGGCCATGAACCGGGCGATCGCCGGGGGAGTAAAAAACTGGCCCAGCTGCGCCTTGCGCTGCCGCTCAACCGCTTTTTCGGTAGCTGGCTGTGACTTCTCAACCCCTATGACCAAAATGACGCCCCCCCTAGAGTCCATGATTTAGAACTTGACTCAGAACTTAGCTCAAAAACTAATGTACTGATTATTCCACAACGCTACCGCGACCATAGTACTGACGCCCAGCCCCAGCCACAGCAGGGCGGCGCGGCGGGTGAGGGCCAGGGCGGCGAGAATGCGATCGCGCCCAATCGACCCCACCGCATCCCCCAGCAGCGGCTTATCTTTCACCTGGCCTCGATAGATGTTGCGCCCCCCCAGTTGCACCCCCAGGGCCGCCGCGTAGGCGCACTCGCTCCAGCCCGCGTTGGGGCTGGGGTCGGCGGGGGCATCGCGGCGGCAAATCGCCCAAACCCGACGGGGTTGGCCCGACAGCAGCGCAATGGTCAACACTGTGAGGCGGCAGGGTAGCCAGGTCAGCCCATCCTCAAGGCGGGCGCTAAACCAGCCCAGGTGGGTATAGGGCGCTTCTCGGTAGCCCACCATAGAATCCAACGTGCTGGCGGCTTTGTAGGCCAGGGCCACCGGCACGCTACCCCAGGGTAAAAACGCCCCCACCAGGGCATAGAACAGCGGCGCCAGCACCCCGTCGGTGGCGTTCTCGCTGACGGTTTCGAGCACCGCCCGCAAAATTTCCGGCTCGTCCAGGTGCTCGGTGTCGCGGCCGACGTAGAGAGCCAACCGCTGCCGGGCGATGGGAATGTCGTCTGACTCAAGGGGGGCAAGCACATCCTCTGCGGCCCGTCGCAGACTGCGCCCCGCAAAGCAGCTGGCTAGGAACACGACTTCGCAGACTAACCCAATCCCAGGGTGAATCATCCCCGCCACATGAACGGTCCCCCACCCCACCAGCCCACTGCCGAGAATCACGCTTAGCCCCAAGATCACTCCCAGCCCCCGCTCTCCGCCAGGTGGTAGTTTGAGCCGTTGAATCTGCCTAGACCCCCGGCTAATCACCCGCCCGATCACCTGTACCGGATGGGGCCAGCCCCAGGGATCGCCCACCAGTCGGTCTAGCCCGGCGGCTAGTACTAGCACCAGCGCCCCCTGCGCCCCCATGTCGCTAGGCCATAAGTCGCCAAACCACAGATCAGACCACAAAGCTGACATCATCCCCCTGGGCCGCCTGCCAACTGCGGGCATCAAAGTACAAGTCTTCTAGGGAAATACTATAGAGGGCTTCCTTTAGCTTTTGCGACAGCCGGTTCCATACGGCAAAGGTGACCCAGTCTTCGGCCTGGTCGGCCTGGGGGCTGTGGCGGGGCAGCGGGTCGACCTGTTCACCCACGGCCTCTAAAATTTGACCTAAAAAAATCTGGTCGGCGGGCTTGGCCAGCCGGTAGCCCCCCTGGGGGCCGCGCACCGACTCGACAATGCCCGCCCGCCGCAGATCGATCAGCAGCTTTTCGAGATAGGGGGGCGGCAGCCCCTGGCGCTGGGCAATGGTCGCCACCGACACCGGCCGCCGCGAGGGATGCAGGGTGAGGTCGAGCAGGGCCTTGACGCTATAGTGACCGCGCGTTGTTAGTTTCATGGCCCGGTGTGGCTTTCCCTAAACAGTTAACGTTGCCAATTAACTTTTGAGGATAATTTTGGATAACGCGGGTATCTCAATAGCAGAGGCTGAACCGCATCTATATCTTTCATCTAGTACCAAATCCTATCTGTATACCCCCGGTTTGTAGGGGCATTGCACTGCAATATCCCTACGAGGTATCGGTTTCGAATCGGGGTTGTGTGACTCGGATTTAGTATGAGGCCAGCAGTAAAGTTCTACCGAGGGAAGCAGCAAAGTTCCAGAGCTAGCTCTGGTGCAGCCCGTCGGCTAGACAGTGTCAGGCGACCAGCGAGAAGGGGTAGGCTTTCGCCTACCCCTTTAGTTCGCCGTCTCCTAGGGGTTATTCAACCCCTTCAATGCGGTCTTCGACTTCCTGGTAGAGCTCTTGCAGCTTCTCCAGGTTTTCATCGCTGGTTTCCCAGTAGCCGCGCCCGTTCACCTCCAGCAGGGTCGAAACCATGC
>DAIPYU010000086.1:9686-21916 GCA_036782635.1 Nodosilinea sp. CTOTU7353 | reverse complement strand
TTATAGCGGTTCTCATGCGGACGAGGTACAGGTCAGTTGCCTAAGTTCATAAGCTGCGAGGCTTCTCTCAGTTGGGGTGTACTTCATGCGCTCAGGAACCGCTATATGTGCTTTAGAAGTGGGCGATTACGCAGACATGCTGCATCAAGAAGACTAGCTATGGCAGGTCAGCTCAAACGCGGCGAAGTTTGGTTAGCTAATCTCAACCCAACCCAAGGGTCTGAACAAGCGGGAATTCGCCCAGTCATTGCAGGCGACTAGGGCAGTTCAAAGCTGAAACCATTCTTCTAAGCTAGTGAAACAGAGGGCAAAGGACTATAAAGTAAACCTGATCTAGTCCATTGCCCTTCGCTAGTTGAGGTGTTTGCCGTGTCGATTCCACTGGTCAATACCCTGAGCTTGCGCCACTGGCGGGGCGATCTCTTTGGTGGGGTGACGGCGGCGATCGTGGCCTTGCCCCTGGCGCTGGCCTTTGGGGTGGCCTCGGGGGCGGGGGCGATCGCCGGCCTCTACGGAGCCATCTTTACCGGCTTTTTTGCGGCCCTGTGTGGCGGCACCCCCACCCAGGTGTCTGGCCCCACCGGCCCCATGACCGTGGTGATCACTACCGTGATTGCCAGTCTGGTGGCCCGCTACCCCGACGGCAGTGGCCTGGCCATGGCCTTTACGGTGGTGATGCTGGGCGGAGTGCTACAAATTTTGTTTGGTCTGATGCGCCTGGGGCAGTACATCACCCTGCTGCCCTACACGGTGATCTCGGGCTTTATGTCGGGCATTGGGGTGATCATTGTGCTGTTGCAGCTGCCTCCCCTGCTGGGTCACCCGGCCACGGGCGGCGTGGTGGGCACGATGCAAGATCTGCCCGGTTTTGTCAGCCAGCCCAACTGGGTGGCGTTGGGCCTGGGGCTGTTGACCCTGGCTGTTGTGTTTTCGATCCCCACCCGACTAAACCGGGTGCTGCCGTCTCCCCTGGTGGCCCTGGTGTCGGTGTCAGTGGTGTCGGTGGTGTTCTTTGGCGATGCTGACCTGCCCCGCATCGGCGATATTCCCTCCGGTTTTCCGACATTGCGGCTGCCCGCCTTTAACCTGCGCGAGCTGGATGACATGCTGCGCTACGGCATCATGCTGGCGGTGCTGGGGGCAATCGACTCGCTGCTGACCTCGCTGGTGGCCGACAGCATTTCTCGCACCCAGCACAATTCTGACAAAGAACTGATTGGTCAGGGCATTGGCAATGTGGTGTCGGGGCTGTTTGGCGGCCTGCCGGGGGCCGGGGCCACTATGCGCACGGTGGTAAATGTGCAGGCGGGGGGGCGCACGCCCCTCTCGGGCATTATCCACGCTCTAGTTTTGCTGCTGGTGGTGTTTTGGGCGGGGCCATTGACAGCGCAGATTCCCAACGCGGTGCTGGCGGGGCTGCTGCTCAAGGTGGGCATCGATATTTTGGACTGGGGCTTTATCAAACGCGCTCCCAAGATTTCGATCAAAGGCACCGGCATCATGTATCTGGTGCTGTTTTTGACGGTGTTTATCGATCTGATTACGGCGGTGCTGGTGGGGGCCTTTGTGGCCAACATGCTGACCATCAAGCGGCTGAGCGATGTGCAGAGTTCGCGGATTAAAACCATCACCGAAGACACCGAAGACACCAACCTGACCGCTGCTGAGCAGGATATTCTCACCCAGTCGGAGGGGGATATTTTGCTGTTTCAGCTGGGCGGGCCGATGAGCTTTGGGGCGGCCAAGAGCATCACTCGCCGTCTGTCCTTTGTGAAAAGCTACCAGGCCCTGGTGCTGGATCTCGGTGAGGTGCCCACCATTGGAGTGACAGCAGCGCTGGCGATTGAGTCAATTGTGCAGGACTCGATTCGGCGCGATCGCACCGTCTGGATTGTGGTCAGACCCGGCCAGGTCAAGAGCCGCCTCAAGACCCTCGACCTGCAGCGATTTGTCACCCAGCGCAAACGCACTGAAGGCACCGCCACCCCGGCGATTCACCTGGTCGAAAACCGCTACCAGGCTTTAGAGGCTGCCCTGACGCTGATTCAGCTCGAGGTGGCTGTTTAGGGGCGATCACGTGTGAAATGAGTAGAGAAACCCCAATTACAGTGGTGTCATTCCGACCAAAGGGAGACATCCCTTCAACAACAGAACTGCATTAACTTCAGCTAGAGTTTGTGAGCACAGCAGGGGGGCGCTGGCTTAAATCTCTCCTTGGGGCAGGTTTTCTTCGGTGTGCAATTTTATGTCTCCCTCGGTAGAAAGTGATTCAGATGCGATCGCTTCGGGGGCCACCGACTCAGCAAACTGGGCCTCATGCAGGGTGAGCTTAATCGCCGCCAGCACCCGCGAGGTGACCTGCAAAAATGAGCTTTTGCGCGAGTTGACCCAAAATTGGGCCTCTAAATTCACCGTAGACAGGGTGAGTTCGCGCACCAGCACGATTGGCTCGGGGTCTAGCTCAACGCCGTCAATTTGCTTCACCTGCTGCAAAATGCGGGCAAACAGGTCGGGCAGGTCGGCGCTGTGGTCGAGACCGACGGTGACGCTGCTGAGCCTCACCGGGGAGGCGGTGTTGTTGGTGATGCTGCTTTGAAACACCTCCTGGTTGGGAATGTAGACCAGGCGACCGTCGTAGGTTTGCACCGTGGTGGCCCGCAGCTGAATCTGGGTGACGGTGCCCTCGTAGTTGTTGATCACCACTTGGTCACCAATGCGAAAGGGCCGACTGGCCAGCAAAATCACCCCAGAAATATAGTTGCTCAGCACATCGCGCAGGCTAAAGCCGATGGCGACACTGGTCAGGCCAAGGGTGCCGAGCATGGCGGCAAAGTTGAGCCCCAGTACCCCCAGGGCAATCACCGATCCCAGCGTCCAGACGCCGCCGTAGCAGAGGCGGCTGATTAAAACTTCGGTGGTGTGATCGCCCTCGGTTTTCTCGGCCCACACCAGCACGGCATGGCGCACCACCGCCGCCAGCAGCCAGGTCAGCCCCAGCACCACCAGCGCTCCCAGCAGGGCGGGCAGGTTGTCGAGGGTATCGCGCAACAGCTGCTGCGAGGTGCCCCGCACGCGGTAGGTTGCCGCCGCCAACAGATTAGTTCTGGCGGTCGCCTGGTTGAGCAAGTCGGCCCAGCGCTGGGCCAGGGTAGCGATGTCGGTGTTGAAGTCGAGGGCATCTTGCTCGGTGACGGTCATGATCAGCTGCTGGCTGGCCTGGAGGGTGGCCAGATCGCGATCGCGATCCTGATTCACCACGATGGGCTCTGAGTCAGTATCCTGGTTGAGCAGTGCCGCGATGCGACGGTTAATTTGCCCCGCCCGATCAGCCGCGCTGGCATCGGCCAGCCCCCCCACCTGAAACACCGGCTGCCCCCGCACCAGCACATCGGCAAAGAACGTCTCGTTGGTGTCTTGGGCGATCGCCGCTCCCCCCAGTCCGCCGCCCGCCCAGGGTAGCCCGCCCAACCCCAGGGCGAGGATCAGCCCCAGAGCTAACCCCAGCAACAACCTCAGCGAGTAGCTATGGCGCGGCCCTGGCCAAAGCGATCGCCCTGGACCCCGTCTTGGACCCCGTCTTGCCCCCCCGCAGTCTCGGGCCATAGCCTACCCTTCAACAGAACGTCTTCACTCAACCCCATCATCTTGCCCTATGGAGCACCCACCCCCTACCGCTATCCCCCAACGACGCCTGCTCGTGACCGGAGCCAGCGGTTTTTTGGGCTGGCATCTGTGTCGCGCCGCCCAGGCCGCTTGGCAGGTCGAGGGCACCTATCACCGCCACGCTCCCCAGCCGCTGCCGGGGGTAACGTTGCACGGCATTGACCTGGGAGAACTGGATGCGATCGCCCCCTGGCTAGAGGCCCTGGCTCCCGCCGCCGTGATCCACACCGCTGCCCTATCGCAGCCCAACCGCTGCGAGCAAGATCCGGCGCAATCCTACCGGGTGAATGTCGAGGCCACGCGGGTGCTGGCAGAGTGCTGCGCCCGGCACCAAATTCCCTTCGTGTTTACCTCTACCGACCAGGTATTTGACGGCCAGTCGCCCCCCTATAGCGAAACCAGCCCTCCCAGCCCGATAAATTTCTATGGCCACCACAAAGCCGAGGCCGAAGCTCTGATTCAAACCCTGCACCCCACCGCCGCAATCTGCCGACTGCCGCTGCTCTACGGCCCCCCCAGCCCCACCGCCGAGAGCTTTTTGCAGGGCTTCTTGCGTACTCTAAAAGCAGGGCAGCCCCTAAACCTGTTTACCGACGAGTTTCGCACCCCTGCCTACGTCGAAGATGTCGCCGCTGGCCTGCTGCTGGCCCTAGAGAAAGCTACGGGTCTACTGCACCTGGGCGGCCCCGAACGCCTCAGCCGCTACGACTTTGGCCTGCGCATGGCCGAGGTGTTTGGCCTTGACCCCAGTTTGCTCATTCCCGGCAGGCAAGCCGATGTAACGATGCCCGCCCGTCGCCCCGCCGATGTATCATCCGATAGTCAGAGGGCATTTGCTCTGGGCTATTGGCCGCGCGGGGCGATCGCCGGTCTAGAGGCCACCAGAGACTGGAACCTCTCTGAGGCCAACTGCTAGGCAAACCACTGGGCTATGGCACCGTTAGACTCGATGGACAGCTGTTTGTAGGCCTGCTCAACTAGGGCAATCTCAAGCCCTGCCAAAGCGCTCGACACCAGCGTCTGCTCGTACAATCCCTTGAGAGAAAGGCAAAACGCCATCACCCGCGCTCCCTGCACATCAATCACCCTATGGGTTGGGCAAATGCTACGCTATAGGCTGAAATTTGCCCACACCGCTACTGCGCCCCTATGTTAGAACCTTCGCTCCTGCGCGCCCTGGTCTGGACTGACTATCGCCTCGCCGTGCTGTTTACGGTGTTTTTGCCTCTGGTGCTATTGATCTGGGCCTTTGTGCAAAAGAACGAGGCCATTCAGCGCCTGCTGATCATCTACTGGAAGGTGGCCAGCCTGCTGATGATCACCGTCTACCTGATGATTGGGGGCTTTAACATCAGCTTCTTGTCAGGGCTGATGGCGCGGGTGCTGATTCCGGTGTCGCTGTGGTTTTGGGTCGACCTCAACGAAGAAATTCGCGAGCAGCCCAGCTCACTGCTCAAGCTGCTCTTTAGCGCCTGGCGCTGGGCCATTACGCTCTACAACATCATTGGCGGCGCGATCTTGCTGGGCTTTGTGCCCTGTGCCTTTTCGGCGGCGCGGTTTGGGGCTGCCGACTGCCAGGTCTGGCTAGAGCCGCCGCTGCTCTATAGAGAATATTTCCACGCCGGGTACACCTTCGGCTTCCTGGGTTTCTTCGGCATTTTGGGCCTGGTGATCTACATGGCGTCGCTGGCCTGGTTTGTGTTTGTGCGCCTGGGTAAGCAGGGACGGCAGGCGATCAACTAGGGGTAGGCTAGGCGGTCAGCGGGTGTTTTTTAGCCGTAGATGGGTGAGCAGGTGGGTGAATGAGTGCGGCAATGACGCCTGGGTTGCGGCTGGAGCAATTAACCCTGAGGCAGCCTACTCTGGTGCTGCTGGTGCGGGCTGTAGTCGATGGCGAAGCCGATGAGGTGCTGATCTATCGCGGCTTTTCTAGTTCGCTAGTGCGTCCCACCGCCGCCGACCCCGAGGTGCCGGTGCTGCCCGAAGATGCCGAGATTGAGGCGATTGACGTGATGGTGGGGCCGTACAACCCGTCAAATCCGCAGTACGTTCACCATGGTCTGGCGTGGGCTGATATGGTGCCAATTTTAGAAGAACTCGGGATTTAGAAACCCGGTTTCTATTTTGGGTGCAAGGGATTTTGGCCAGGGGTCGAGAAGAAACCCGGTTTCTTCATGCGAGCCGTCCCCTTTGTCACAATGTACCGCTCTAGTTTGATGGGTTTCTCTGCGTATGGAGCTGGTGCATCGCTTCGCGGATGCACCCTACGGTTTGGGTAACAATGGTCTAATTTGTAGGGTGCATTCGCGGCCCAAGTATCTTTTGCAAATGTCAATTTCGCTTCTGCTCGTCGCGCAAATGCTTTGGCTGCCAGCCTTCGTGATTTTTTTGCGGGGCGCGGGAGACCACTAGGCAGTTGTCGGGGGCGTCTTTGCGCACCACGGAGCCAGCAGCGATGGTGACGTCGCTGCCGATGGTGACGGGGGCGACGAGCACGCTGTTGCTGCCGGTCTTGGTGCGATCGCCAATCACGGTTTGATGTTTCTTAAATCCATCGTAGTTGGCGGTAATGGTTCCCGCCCCCACATTTACCTTGGTACCCAGGGTGGCGTCGCCCAGGTAGGACAGGTGGGCCACGTTGGTGCCCGCTCCTAGGGTAGATTTTTTGATCTCGACAAAGTTGCCGATGCGGCAGCGGTCGCCTACGGTGGCCTCGCCCCGCAGGTGAGCGTAGGGGCCAACCCGCGCGCCGCTGCCAATGGCGCTGTCGCTGACCACTGAGAAAGCCACGGTGGCGTTGGCCCCAATCTGGCTATTCTCAATCAGGCTGCCGGGGCCGATGCGGCTGCCGGTGCCAATGGTGGTCTTGCCCCGCAGGTGGGTCTGGGGCTCAATCACCACGTCGGGTTCGAGCTGCACGGTAGTGTCGATGGTGGTGCTGGCGGGGTCGATCAGGGTGACGCCAGCGGCCATCCAGTGGTCTTTGATGCGGTCTTGCAGCAGGGCGTAGGCCTCGGCCAGCTGCTTGCGGCTGTTGATGCCAAAGATCTCTTGACTGTCGGCGACATCGACCGCCATGGCGGGGCTGAGGTCTTTGACCACGTCGGTGAGGTAGTACTCTTGCTGGTCGTTGTCGGCGCTGAGATGGGGCAGCACCGTCATTAGTTTGGCCCAGTTAAAGCAGTAGACCCCGGCATTGATGCGAGGGTTTTGGCGCTGGGCGAGGCTGCAATCGCGGTGCTCGACAATTTCGGTAATCAGATTCTGCTCGGTGCAAAAGACGCGCCCGTAGCCGGTGGGGTCGCTGAACTGGGCGGTGAGCAGGGTGGCAGCGTTGCGTTTGTCTTGGTGGGTCTTGACCAGGGTTTGCATGGTTTCGGCCCGCAGCAGGGGCACGTCGCCGTTGAGCACCAGCAGGTCGCCGTCAAACCCCTCCAGGTGAGGGATCAGCTGCTGCACGGCGTGGCCGGTGCCCAGCTGCTCGGTCTGCTCCACAAAGGTAAGGTTAGGAATGTGGGCTAGGGCGGCTTTGACCTGGTCTTGGCCGAAGCCGACCACGATCAGAGTGTGGCTGGCGTTGAGGTCGGCAATGCTGTCGAGCACCCGCTCTACCATCGACTTGCCCCCCACCGAATGCAGCACCTTGGGCAGGCTCGATTTCATCCGGGTGCCGCGCCCGGCGGCAAGAATGGCGACAGCGACCATAGGGAGACGTTCCTTTGTAATGACCCGATGGGAGTATATCGCGGTTTGGGGTGGAGGATCTGGGGGATAGAGGGGGATGGCAGCCGCGATCGCACTCCAGCCTGACGAGACGTTTCCCAGGCCACTGATTGGATTGGGCGATCAAATTAGGCAAGCGCTATACTCGGGGCAGATCGCTTTGATCTATGCTGCCCGTTGTTTTCTAGTTTTCTAGGCAGGTGTCCTATGGGTGAGTCGGTTTTTGATGGCTTTGACAATCTCTGGCAAGGCTAGGGGCACCTCCCATTGGTTGACCCCGTGAAGCCTTGCCCTTCGTAGGCTTCATTTGAGGAAAAAACCTTGAACTTAATTGATTTAGGCGGGTGGAGCACCACCTGCGATGAGGCGTTTGCCCCTTGGGCAGAGGCTGGTTTTGAGGCGGGTCGAGTGGCCCTAGAGCACCGGGGTGCCTACCAGGTGTTGACTCCATCGGGGGACTGCTGGGCCGAAGTGGCAGGGCAGTTGCGCCACCAGCTCGACCGTTGGCAAGACTTTCCGGCGGTGGGCGACTGGGTAGTCATGCAGCAGCAACCCGAGGGCGCGGCGCTGATCCACGCGGTGCTGCCGCGGCGGAGCCAGTTTGTGCGCAAGGCCGCTGGCGGCAAAACCGAGGGCCAGGTGGTGGCCGCCAATGTAGACACGGTGTTTTTGGTCACGGGGCTCGACGGTGACTTTAATCTGCGCCGGATCGAGCGCTACCTGGTGGTGGCCTGGGAAAGCGGAGCCAACCCGGTGATCGTGCTGAATAAGGCGGATACCTGCCCAGCGGTGGGCGATCGCATCCGTGAAGTAGAAGCCATCGCCATTGCCGCACCCATCTACGCCGTCAGCGCCACGACGGGAGACGGCCTGGAGTCGCTGGATGCCTACCTGGTGCCGGGGCAAACCGTGGCTCTGATCGGCTCTTCGGGGGTGGGCAAATCGACGCTGACCAACTCCTGGCTGGGGTCTGAGTACCAGGCCACCCAAACGGTGCGCCAGGACGACAGCCGAGGCCGTCACACCACGACGGGGCGGCATCTGCTACCCCTGCCTTCGGGGGCGCTGCTGATCGACACGCCGGGCATGCGCGAGCTACAGCTGTGGTCTAGCGGAGCAGGGTTGCAGGCCACCTTTGCCGATATTGAGGCATTGGCTGCCGACTGTCGGTTTCGAGACTGCCGTCACCAGGGCGAGCCAGGCTGCGCGGTAGAGGCTGCGATCGCCGCTGGGGATCTGGAGGGCGATCGCCTGGTCAGCTACCACAAGCTTCAGCGCGAACAGCAGTGGCTCGATCAGCGCCAGGATGCCCGCGCTAGCCTCAACACCAAACGGCGGTGGAAGACCATCCACAAAGCCATGCGGAGGCAGAGCAAGGAATAACCGCCTAGGGGGTGGGCGTGGGGGTAGGCGTGGTCGAGGTGGGCGGGTTGAGGCTGCGGAAGTAGGTGCCGCCCACCAGGGCCAAAAAGCCCAAATAGGCCATCAGCTGCACTAGGTAAAAATGGTCGCGGTAGCCGAGCAGGACTTTGAGCACCACGCCGGGGAACTGGCGATCGGGCAGAATGCCGCTGGCATCCCATAGCTGGGGGCCGAGAATGCAGGAGGCTTGGGCGAAGCAGAGGTCGGTGGTGGGGTTGGTCTGGCTGATAACGGCCAGGGCCGCGTCGAGATTCTTAAATACAGAAACTACCAGGCCGCCCACGATCAGCAGCAGCAGCACGCCCATCACCTGAAAGAAGCGCTTGAGGTTGATGCGCAGCCCCCAGCGAAACAATGCCAGGCCGATCAGCACTGCGCCCAGTAGGCCCGCCACCGCCCCGGCTCCGGCCGCCAGGCTAGTTTCCACATTTGTGAAGATAAAGAGAACGGTCTCAAAGCCCTCGCGCAGCACGGCGATACACACCAGGCTAAAGACGCTCCACCCGGCGGTTTGGCTCTCATCAAGGGCCGATCGCACGGTGCCTTCGATCTCGCCCTTGAGGCTGCGGGCCTGGCGGGTCATCCACAGCAGCATCCAGCTGAGCAGAATGATGGCGATCGCCCCAAACAACACGTTCAGCAACGGCTTAATTACCACTTGCAGCCCCGGCAGCCCCTGCTGAATCTGCTGTAGCCCCATGCCCAGGGCAATGCCAATCATGATGCTGCCCGCCAGCCCGGCGGCTACCCCAGCGTAGGCCCAGGGGTTGAGGGCCTGGCGGTTGGCCTTGGCCAGGCAGGCCAGCACAATGCCGACCACCAGGGCCGCCTCGACCCCCTCGCGCAGGGTGATAAAAAACGTCGGCAGAGCAGCGGTGAAATCCATGCTTTTAGCTGTCTTAGAGTCGGCTACGGGGCTATTGGTATTGTGTCAAACAACCCGAGCCTTTGCAGCAGGTTGTGGATTTCACCCCAGGGTACCGTTCATCAGACCATTGTGTTCGCCTAACCAAGCTGTTGGGTTCGCCATGGGTTCTGTCTGCTGCTGGGCCAAGTCTGGGACGGCTTAACCCAACCTACAGGGGGGCGGGGTTTCGGGTTTCAGGTGTCGGGTTTCAGGTTTGCGGTTCACGGTTCACGGTTTGCGGTTCACGGTTTGCACCGTATACCTTGCACCGTGCACCGTATACCCCTGCCCCCTACGACTGACTCTGCATCACCAAATCCCCCGCTGGAACGGGCGGATCGACCCGGTTTTCGGCGGTAATTAACATTTGCACCGGGCTGGCTGTACAGGCGGCGTCGGACAAGGCCCACTGGTTGGTGTCTTGAGCCGCGTCGGGGTTGAACTGGCCGCAAAAGACGGGGCCGCTATCGGCCAAGGCCCAGAGGCGATAGACCTGATCTGCGCCCAGGGGCGGTAGATCGGTGGTGACGATTAGGGCGGTTTGATCGGTGGGGCTGACCACCAGGCGGGCGTTGGCCTGGGGTTCGACCTCGGTGCCGCCCAGGGTGTAGAGCTGGTTGGCGGGCTGGCTAAAGCTGGCCACCACGGCTTCTTGTTGCAGCAGGGCCAGGCGCAGGCGCTGGTTTTCTTGCAGGGCGGCGGCTAGGGCGATCACCGTGGCGACCCAACTCAGAGCAAGAACCATCTGCCCCCAGGGCCAGCGACGGCGGCGGATAACTGGTTCTGGGGCGAGTTCTAAAGCGGGTTCTGGCGCTGGGGTTTGGGCGGCGGACAGGATGCGATCGCGCAGCCCCGGCGGCGGTGTCACGGGGGTTAGGGCAGTGGGCAAGCTCTCCCAGGTGGTGGCTAGAGCCTCTAGCTCGCTGGCCACCTCGGGGTATTGCTCTAGCCACTGTTCGACTAGGGCAGTTTCTTCGGTGGTCAGGTCATTGAGCACGTACCCGGCCAGCAGCGATCGCCAGTTTTCAGGAAGGGTGGTTGAGTTCATCAGTGCGCAGCGGGATTGGATGGGTGGGAGGGCTAGTCGCGGTGGTGCTGGAGCAGGCCGCGTAGTCGCAGCAGGCCCTGGCGGCAGCGCGACTTGACGGTGCCGAGGGGAATGCCCATCTGGGCTGAAATTTCGGACTGGCTGAGGCCTTGGAAGTAGGCAATCTCTAGCACTTCGCGCTCGGCGGGGGGGATTTGGTCAAGGGCTGTGCGCAGGTGCTGGCTCCGTTCTTGCAGGGTGGCGTGGTCAACGGGGCTAGCCGAAAAGCTTGAGGCTTCGCTAATGCGCTTAAACCGCTGCAGAATGGTGGCCCGCCCGCTGCTGATGCGCAGGCGGTCAATGGCGCGGGAGCGGGTGTAGGTGGCCAAAAAACTGCCGATGCTGCCCCGGTCGGGATTGTACTGTCGCCGCTGCCAAAAGTTGACGAACACCTCCTGGGTGAGGTCTTCGGCTTCGGCAGGGTTGGCCAGCATTTTGAGGGCCAGGGTGTAGACCATAGAGGAGTAGCGGTCGTAGAGGGTGGCGAGGGCATCGGTATCGCCGGCCCACAAACGGTTGACCAAGTCGCGATCGCTGACCGGGTGAGGCGTCATGGGGTCGGGGGTCGAAGGTAGGGTCATTGACTATTCGTCATTAATACGACTCAGGCTAGCCAGGTGGATGGGCGGGGACGAGGCGGTCTGCGGCACTTAGGTGGGCAATAGGGAGTTCAAAGTTCAAGACTCATCCAGCGAGTGGGGTCAGTCGTATATTGCTTGGTTCTTGAAGCAACAAGCTTGCAGCAACAAGTCCCGTTTAAGACGTTAGCGCAAAGGATACTGCGATGAATAATGATCTGATGTCTGCCGATCAGTTCCGCTCGGGGGTTTCTCGGCGTCGGGTGATGGTCGGTGGGGCGATCGCCGGCTTGGCCGGCACCCTGGGCTTCTCTGCTGTCACGAAGCGCGCGGTCCAGGCCAGCAGCCACGGCAGCGACGCCGCCAACGATGCCAAAATTCTCAACGGTGCCCTTTTCTATGAGCACCAGGCCATCTGGGCCTACAGCGCCGCCGCCGGTGGCCTCAGCGACACCGACGTGGGCAAGGCCGTGCTGGCCATTGCCCTGGCCAACCAGACTGACCACATGGTGCACCGCGACGTGCTCAGCCAGGTGATTACCGACCTGGGCGGCACCCCGGTGATGGCTGAAGACAGCTACGACCTCTCGGACTACTTGGAACGGGGCGACGGCGGCCTTGACTCCGATGTGAATATCGCCAAGCTGGCCCTGGCCCTAGAGACGGATGCGGCGATCGCCTACGCCAACGAAGTGGCCATGCTCAAGACTCCAGAGCTGATCACCGCTGGGGCCACTATCGCCTCTGCTGAGGCGGCCCACGCCACCACCATTCGGGCGGCGTTCATTTCGCTGGGCATGGAGATCGACTACGTGCCCGCCCCCTTTGTCAGCGCCGAAACCCGCGACCA
>DAIPYU010000086.1:1184-9586 GCA_036782635.1 Nodosilinea sp. CTOTU7353 | reverse complement strand
ACTAGCCTTCTGGCCCAGAAACCGGGTTTCTGTACCGGCGTTCTAGGACTGGGGCGAGATCGCCGCCACCTCGGCCGACTGCGCGATCGCCTGCCAGTCGCCATCGGGGCTGAGATAGCCCACCTCCACCACATAGATCCGATCCCACTGGGGAATGGGCAGGTACCAGTCTTGGGCAAAGTCGTCGCGGCAGAGCTGCTCGGCCACGGCCTCGGGCAGAGGGGCAGTGGTGGCGTGACCGGTGACATCGTAAAGGCGCAGGGTCATGGTGGTACCGCCCTGATCTTTGGCGCGGGCGCGATCGCCGCCGTCGAGCTGCCACACCGCATAGAAGCGATCGCTCTCCCGATCCACCGACAGTTGTATCCAGCTGGTGGGTTCTGGCTCAGGGGGTGCGGCGGGTTCAGTGCTGGCTGGCATCACGCCAAAGCTATCGGGAGAGCCAGGTGGAATGCTGGCCAAGGCAGCCAACACCTCCGGCGGTAGCCCCTCCAGATCTGCTCCAGCCTGCTCGGCGGCCAGTTCTGGGGCGGCGGCCAGCTCTGGCGGCGGCGGCACGTAGTCACCGGGTTCTAGGGGCACCGGCGGCGGCACTGGCACCGGGGCCGGGCGCAGGGGCGGCATGGCATCGGCCGGGGCCGTTGCCCCATTAGTTTCGCTGAGCAGGTCTTGCCGGGTTCCATTGGAGTCAGGCCTCCCTCCCAAGTGAATCTGGCTAATCAGCTCGTCTTCTAGCGGGCTGGGCAATGGCCCTGGGTCGACCTCATCTGGGGGCAAAGGCCCGGCGGTAATTGCCCCCGGAGTCATCGCATCGGACGAAATCGATTCTGGGGCAATTGTCTCGGCGCTGGCATCGGCCCCAAAGGACTCAGTTTCGGGCGGCACTGGGCCAGCGGTGATGGGCCACGCCCCGCCGCCGCTGCTGGCGTCTTCAGCCTGGTCGGGCAGGCGCGCGGCCTCTGCGGCCAACGCCGTCGGAATGTCGGCACTGCTGGGGGGACCGCCCATAATTTCCACATCGGCGGAGGGCAGACCTAACACCATCTGCTGTAGCTCCAGCGGCACATCAGGATCGTAGGCGATCGCAGCTCCATACTCTGGCCCATAGTCTGGTTCTAACGGTGGCTCTAAGGAACCAACCCCCACCCCCGCCCGGCCCGGCTCCTGCGAGACTCCATCCCCCAGGTCGGGCATGGCTCCGGTGTCCAGGGCGACGGCCCGAGCAAAACAGGCCTGGGCTTCGGTCTGGCGACCCATTTGCACCAGCGCCTGCCCCTTCTCCACCCAGGCGTCAGCGGTGGTCTGGTCTAGCTCTAGGGCGGTGTCAAAGCAAAAGATGGCCTCTTCGTAGCGGCCCGTGGCGCTCAGCAGCCGACCCTTACCCACCCAGGCTTCGATCACGCTGGAGTCTTGTTCTAGGGCGGCGTTAAAGCTGTCCATGGCGTCGTTGGCTTCGCCTAAGAGCGCCAGGGCGGTGCCCCGCTGAGCCTGGGCCTGGGCAGCAATGGCGTTGAGACCCTGGGCTGGCACCCCGGTGGCCTCAGCTTTGCTGCGCTCGACCTCGGTAGCTTCCACCGCCCGATTGAAGTAGATCAGCGCCGTGTCGTGGCGGCCCGTTCGCATCAGGCGGCGGCCCTCGGCTAGGTCAATGCGGGCCTGCTCTAGCTTGCTAGGGCCGCCCTCGGCAAAGTAGTCGCCATCGCCGGGCACCAGGCCAGCCTCGGGGGGCAGCAGGCCCGCCGCGCCCCCTTCAGGCAGCTCTCCTGGCCCCAGAGGGGCTGGGGGGCGACCCACCCCTGAGAAGTCAATATCTGCCCCGGAGCCGGGGGCGAGGTTGGCCTCCAGCAGGTCGTCTTCGTCTTCGTCTTCATCTTCATCACGCTTGCTGCCAAACAGCGCCCCAACCATGCCCGCCAGCAGCAGCACCGCCGGTACCGCCGCCAGCATCCACCAGGCGCTGGGGGGCAGGTTTCGAACCCGCTGCCAAAGACTGTCTAAGCCCGTAGGCGCGTCAGCGTCAGCCGCTGCCTCAGAATCAGGATCAGGGTCAGCCGCTGCGCCGCCATTGGCCGCCAGATCGCCCTGGCTGTCGCGCAGCTCGACCGCGCCATCGCTCCCCCCTACCACCAGCTGCCCCTCGGGGGTGTAGCCCAAGGAGGCCGCTGGGGCGTCAAGCTCAATGGCCTCTGTCCGGCGGGCGGTGCCATCGGGGTTCCACAGCTGGAGGGTGCTGTCGGCTCCGGCGGTAGCCAGGGTGCCGCCATCGGGGGTGTAGGCCACGGCGCTGACGGCGCTGTCGTGGGCCTGAATGGTTTCGCCTCGGGGTTGCAGGGTCGAGCGATCCCAGTTGCGCAGGGTGCCGTCGGCTCCCGTAGTCGTGAGCACCTGGCCGTCGGGGCTACTGGTAATGGTGGTCACCCCGCCCTCGTGAGCATTGGCGCTCTGCCCGGCGGTGGTACCGTCGGCATTCCAAAAGCCCAGGTCGCCGCCGCTGCTGCCGCTGAACAAGGCCTGCCCTCCGGCGGGGTAGTGGAGGGCCTGTACGGGGCCATCGTGGGCGGCAATGGGTGTTCCTAGGGCGCTGCCGTCGGTCAGCGACCAGCGCTCGACGGTGCCGTCGGCGCTGCCGCTGGCGAGGGTTTGGCCGTCGGGGCTGAGGGCCAGGGCCAAGATCGGGCCACCCTGCCCGGCGATGGGTTCCCCCAGGGGCGCGCCATTGCGATCCCATCGGCGCAGGGTGCCGTCGGCTCCGCTAGAGACCACGGTCTGGCCGTCGGGGCTAACCACAACCGCCGACACCACGCCTCGGTGGGCGTCGGCCACCTCGGTGTCTGTCGGGTTGCCCTGGGCGTCGAGCCATTGCAGCTGGCCATCTTCGCCACCGCGCACCATAAAGCTGCCGTCGGGGGCTAGGGCCACCCCACCGGGAGGCTTGATCGCCCCCACGGTGAGGTTGTCGCTGGCGATTTTCTGGGCGCCTGCGATCGCCGCCTGCCCAGCTTCGCTGGTGGCAAAGCCGAGAAAGGCCTCAACGGGAAGGCTCGCCTCGCCTCGGTAAATGTAGTTTCGAGGCTGGGAGTAGGGGTAGCGATCGTCGTCGGGCAGGGTATTGTGCATGCTGACCGGGCGCACGGCATCTTGGTCGAGCACCTCAGAGGAGATCGCATAGCTGATGCCGTCATTGCCCAACTCGCGGACCACCGCCGCAGTGTTGTCTGCGGCCACCGTCACGGCGGTTTCCCCGGTCTCAAATGGCTGCCCGCTAAAGATTTCGTAGTCGGCGAGCGCCAGTCGAGTCGAGCTGTCGGTGGGGCGATCGACAAAACGCACCGGCACATTGGGGCCACCCACCTCGGCCCAGTTGGTGATCTCGCCCCGAAACATGGCGGCAAAGTTCTCAAAGGTCAGATCCCCTGCAAAGGGGTTGTCGCGGCCCACGATTACGGCGATTTTTTCTCGCGTCACCGGAATCGAGGTCAGCTCAAGGTCTTGCTCGGCCTCGCTGAGCGATCGCCCCAGGGCCGCCAGGTCAATGGCACCACCTTCTAGGGCAGCCAGCGCCTGCTCATCGCCGTTGGCCGTGGCTACCACATCGGTCTCGGGGTAGCGCTGCTCAAACTCCGACCCCAGACTCTGGTTGATGCCCGCCATGGATGGCGACCCATCAATGGTGACAGTGGTGCCGGGGGCAACGCTGTCTTGCAGGATAAAGGTGGGGGTGGGTGCCGCCGCGATCTGAGCCAGCAGCCCAGATTTCAGAGCATCAATCGGTAGCACGGCCAGGGTGCTGAGCAAGGCCAGCAGGGCCAGGGGCGGCTTACGAAGCTGATTCATGGCGGTACCCAGCGGGTCAGTAGAAGTTCTGCTAAAGGATACACGCTGGGGCGGGGGGTGGAGCGGTTTTTTGGCAGAGACGACTATCTCAGCACGGCGTTGCAGACTGTACTTTTGGGCATTGGGGTTGTGCGGTTCGGCTTGGGTATACCCCCCTGCCCAAGCAAATCGCGATAAGCTGATAGCGGCTCATTTTTGCTCACCAGCAGGCTACCCATGGTACTTCGCAGCATCGTCACGGCCTTTTTAATCGTCGGCATTTGGCTAGTCAGCGGCGCTGGGCTAACCGCCCAGGCCCTCACCCCGGTTGAGCTGAGCGATGTCACCTATAGCCCCTGCCCCCCAGAGTACGACGACGGCATGGTGGCCTCTGGCTCCATTCAAGAGGCCAACTGCTTTTTGATCACCGGCAAAGCCATCAACCGCTCCGGCAAGCTTGTGGTCGATGCCGATATTTTTGGCCGCATCTTTGACGCCAACGACAACCCGGTGATGCAAAATCGAGGTCGGCTGGGCGGCATCGCGGAGGTGCCCCCCGGAGAGAGCGACTTTGAACTGCGGGTTTCGATTTCTGCAAACCAGCCCGAGCCGCTCAAGCTCAAGCAGTTTAAAGCATCGGGCTTCACCAGCACCGTGCGATATACAGGCGAGTGAGATCGACAAATGGGCTTCAAAGTTAGCTCTCCGGTAGCTGGCCCAGATGGCCTTGGGCTTTGGCAGCCCAGGTGGGGTTGCCCATGGTGATGTAGAGATTTTTAGCGTATTCCAGCACGGTGCGGGCTTCGTCGTAGCGGCCCAGCTGCACAAAGGCCAGCCCGGCGCTGTAGTAGGCATCGGCGTAACCGCCGTTGATCTGGGTGGCCATGCGAAATGACTCCAGGGCGGTTTCGGTTTGGCCCTGGTTAAAGCGGGCAATGCCGAGGTTGTAGTGGGCCTGGGCGTAGCGGGGGTTGAGGGTGAGGGCCTGTTGCAGCACCGCTTCGGCCTCGGTATTTTGCTCGGTTTGCAGGTAGATAATGCCCCGCTGCAAAAACGACTCGGGGGCGTTGGGGCTGTGCTGCCCCGCCTGATCTAGGGCCGCCAGCGCCTCAGGAAAGCGGCCCTGGGACTGGTAGACCAGCCCCAGGTTGTAGTGGGCGTTGCCCAAGGTCGGCTCAATGGCGATCGCTCGCTTGAGATATTCTTCAGCCAGGTCGAGGTTGTTGCCCTCGATCAGCGCCCCGCCCAGGTTGGCGTAGGCCAGGGCAAACTGGGGGTCAGCGCGAATGGCCGCCCAAAAGGCCGAGGCGGCGTCTTGCAGCTGGCCCTTTTGGCGCAGGGCGAGGCCGATGTTGTAGTGGGCGGCAGCCAAGCTGGGGTCGAGGCTGGCGGCCTGCTGAAACTGGGCCAGGGCGCTGTCAATCTGCCCCCGCTGAATCAGGGCCAGGCCCTGGTTGAGGGCAGCCTCTGCCGCCGCCCCGTTAGCCGCCGTCTCCTGAGCATGGCCGACCGAGGGCCGCAGCATGGGGGCCGCGAGGGGAATGGCGATCGCAGTGAGCGTCACCCCCAACCGCATGGCCTGCAAGAGTAATCTGGCGCTGGTCATAGCTGGCGGCCTCGGCCCGATAGAACGCCCTTAACAATATAGACAAGCCCTGATTTTTTCAACTCAGACACCACAGGTTAGGGAACAGATGCCGTAGGCCCCGGCAAATCGCCCTCAGGAGATCTCTGGGAAAGAAAATACCAGCTTTAATCCAGCGACTGTAGCCGCTGTAGGGTGGGCACTGCCCACCATTAGGGAAACTATTCCCCAGAGATCGCCTCAGTGATAAATCGCCATAGAAATGGCGGCAAAATGTCAGCCGATTGACATAAAGAATTGCCAAACTTTCCAGACTGGCCCTTCATAACTATGAAGAATTTATCAGGTTGAGGCGGTTTGAGGCGACGAATGACCATCGTTGCCCCATGGGATGCCCCATTATCTCCTCAGAAAAATAAACAGACGGTTAGAAAACTGTCTCTCGCGTACGGAGATCCCTACCGCTGGGTTGAGGTTCTCTCTATCGCAGGTTCACAAGAACTCAAGTTCGCCAGAACCCAAGTTCATCAGAACGCGAATTCCTCCGTTGTGTTTCCGGATGACTCCCAAAACTCTGTTGTGTTTTAACCAGGAAGCCCCATGGCCACTATGAGTTCATCCACTACTTTCTCTAATGCTTGTTTCGTTGCCCCCTCGTCTACCCAGGCGAACGCCAATCTACCCCTGCTCAACGCCGTGCTCGAAGGCTTTGTCGACGGCATCTTAGTGCTCGCTGAGGACGGCACCTGTGTGCACAGCAACCAAAAAGGCAGAGCCATCTGCCGCGATCTTGGCGGCGGCAACGGGGCCAATTTTCTCCCCGTCGGTATCCAGGTGATGAGCCGGCATCTGGTCGAAAGCCGCGAGGCTTTCCCCGAGACGCTACTAGAGCTTACCCAGGAGTTTACCTCTCACTCTGGGCAGCAGATTCGCGCCCGCGTCAAGTGGCTAGATCTGCCCGTGACGGCCCAGTCTTACCTGCTAGTTTCCCTGGAGAATAAAACCCGCTCCGCCCAATCTACGGCGCTGATCGAGGCGGTGCAGTACAAGCTCACCCCCCGCGAGCGGGCTGTGTGGGTGCTAAAGCGGGCCAACCGCACCTACGAAGAAATCGCCAAGGAGCTGTATATCACCGTCAACACGGTGAAGCGCCACATGAAGAGCATCTACGTGAAGCGTAAGGAGGTGACTGAATTCATCACCAACTAGCCCCGGTCTGAGAAACCGGGTGCCTGGGGTGATCGCCTAACCCGATCGACCCCTGCCTCAGGCACCCGGTTTCTGTCCCTCCCCCCGGTAAGCCCAGTAGGCTAAGATCAGCATCCGCCGCGTGGAACTAGTAGACTGCCAAGCTAAAGCCGACAAGTAAACGGGGTATACGGTTCACGGTATGCGGTTTAAGGCAAGCCCGTGAACCGTATACCTTAAACCGCTAACCCTTGTCACAAGCTTGGTCAATTAATCGGTTTCTCTAGGCCGCCCGCTATCTATCTCTGATCTTTCTTTGCCTATGCTGCCCAAGGATGACCTGCTGAAATCGGTGGAACACCGCGACTGTCTGGCCCGTGTTTTAGACCAGGCCGACCAGGCGATTAAAACCTGGGAGATCGTCGTGACCGACTTTCTCTCGCCCCCAGAGCAGGCCGAGGCCGTGGCCATGCTGGGGCGACTGACCGATGTGCACAGTCTGGCCTGGGGCGGCTATCCCCAGGCCGAACGGCAGCGGCTGGCGATCGCCCGCACCGATATTCCCCTCGACCCCAGTCAGGTGCCCCTGGCGCTGCTGACGGTGGGGGGCAACTTTATGTTTGACCCCGCCAACCACCGTGACTTTTTGGGGGCGCTGCTGGGCACGGGGCTAAACCGAGACAAGGTCGGCGACATCATTGTGCTGGGTGAGCGGGGTGCCCAGGCGATCGCCGTGCCTGAGCTAGCCGAGTTTCTCACCCAGTCACTCACCCAGGTGCGCTCTGTGCCGGTCAAAACCCAGCCCCTTGAGTGGGATCAGCTGCGGGTGCGCCCACCCAAGAAAAAAGAACTCACCACTGTCGAAGCCTCGCTGCGGCTCGATGCCGTGGCCTCGGCGGGGTTTGGCATGTCGCGCAGCAAAATGGCCGATCTGATCGGCAGCGGCGATGTGCAGGTCAACTGGAAAGCGATCGCCCAGGCCAGCCACACCCTGACGGCGGGCGATTTGGTCTCAATTCGCGGTAAGGGGCGGCTAGAAATTGGCGAAGTAGCCGTCACCAAAAAAGAACGCTACCGCATCAACCTGACCCGATACAGCTAAAACACTGGTCCAAAAACCCGGTTTCTGGGTCAGGAGGCCAGTCATGCCGTTAGAGCAGCGCCGAAGAAACCGGGTTTTTAGCCATCCTGTACCGATGCGTTATGCCAAATCCGAATCGTATAACCCCGATTCCAAACAGGCGGCTCGCGTAGGGGCAAACGGTGTTTGCCCGGCCCAACCGGGGCTAGCCAAGGCAGATTTGGTATTAGACGGTCTCAACCCAAGATTCCAGGCGCAGGCGGGCAATTTTTTCGATTTCTCCCAGGGCGGTGGCCATTTCAAGGTCTTGGGCATTGTTCAACCGCTGGGCAAAGTTTTCTAGGATCGAAGCCTTGGTGTGGCCCGCTACCGCCAGAATAAACGGAAAGCCAAAGGTGTCTTTGTACTGCTGGTTGAGCTGTTGAAATCGCTGGTACTCTGCGGCGGTGAGCTGACTTAGCCCGGCTTGGCTCTGCTCGGCCACGGAGGCATCAGCCATGGCCACCCGCGTGCCCAGGTCGGGGTGGGCTTTGATCAGAGCCAGCTGGTCGCCGTCGGGCAGGGCTTGCACCAGGCTGACCATGCGCTGGTGCAGGTCGGCCACGGAGCTAAACGGCCGCTGGGGCCACACCTGGGCGGCAATGGTTGGCGTATCTTCAAAGGCGGGGCCGATGGCCGCGATAAAGTCGGCCTGGGTCATGGTGTTGAGTTGGTCTAGGGTGTGGGGCATGGGTG
>DAIPYU010000086.1:0-1084 GCA_036782635.1 Nodosilinea sp. CTOTU7353 | reverse complement strand
GGATCTGTAGGTTGGGTGCAACGAAGTGAAACCCAACAGCGGCAAACCTGTGTTGGGTTCCGCTGGCGCTCTACCCAACCTACAAATAAAGCTTGACAAAGCACTAGGGGAATCTGAGGGATTTAGAGACGCTGGGCCAGGGCGATCGCCAGTGGACAGAGCAGCAGCGCTGGTAAAAATGAGGCCACGCGCACCTGGGCAATCTCTAGCAGGTTGAGGCCGATACCCATGATCATTAGCCCGCCGGTGCCGGTGATCAGCAACACCTGGGGGCTATTGGTCGGGTCAGGGATAATCGCCCCCGACAGGCTGGCCAGCAGCGACAGCCCCCCCTGCACCACAAAGATGCTCAGCGCTGAAAAACCTACGCCGATGCCGTAGCTGCCGGTGAGGGCGATCGCCGCCAGCCCGTCCATTGTCGCCTTGAGGGTGAGCAGGGCGTTGTCGCCCGTCAGCCCGTTGTTAAGGCTGCCCACGATCGCCATCGGGCCAATGCAAAATAGCAGACTGGCCGCCACAAACCCCTCTGTAAAGCGGCCGCCACCCCGCACCCGGGCCTTAAGCCAGTCGCCCAGCACCGCCAAGCGCTGCTCGATCTGCCACCATTCTCCCAGCAGCCCCCCGGCCACCATCACCAGCAGCGCCAAAATAATGCCGTTGATCGGGCCAGCCTCAAGGTTGGCCAGGCCACTGGCCATCGTTACCCCGATCACCACCGTCATCAGCCCCACCGCCTGGGTAATAATCTGCTGCATTGACTTCGGCAGCCGGCTGCGCAGCAGCAGCCCCAGCGATGTCCCCAGTACAACTGTGGCCACATTGATCCAGGTGCCGCTGGTTATGGCCCACAGGCTCAGCATAGAAAATTCCCACTTAAAATCCCAAAGAATATCATCCCCCCACCTACCCACTCACCCACGGCAGGACAGACACGTGGGTCTGCCCCTACCCATCTACTCCCCCACGCTAGGGCAGACACGTAGGTCTGCCCCTACCCATCCACTCCCCCACGCTAGGGCAGACACGTAGGTCTGCCCCTACCCATCCACCCATCTACCCATCCACCCATCTACCCATCCACCCA
>DAIPYU010000085.1:0-21982 GCA_036782635.1 Nodosilinea sp. CTOTU7353 | reverse complement strand
TCGCCGGATGGAAGCTGATATCTTCTTTTCGAGAAATCTCCTTAGCCCAAATCTAGACTTCTTCGAGACGGGCATAGAACACACCCTGCACCTTGATATCTACCGGCTCAGCGGTGCCCATATCGGTATCAGAGGGCTGCTCCGCCTCGAAGGTGCCGCCAATCTCGCCAGTGGAGCCATCAATCTTAGACACCCGCAGAGAAATATGGCCCTGACCCATATCAAAGGCTTTCATATTTTCCTCTGCGTACTCGCTGTCGCCGCTGCCGGGCAGAGCTACGGCGGTGTCATAGCCGGTGGCTAGACCGCGACCCTTGGGGTCAAGGAAGTTGGAGGTGCGGTAGGAAGGCACCTTGTAATCGCCCTCAAAGTCGGTGGAGGTGGTCAAACCGCCTTGCCCAGGCTGCGACAGAGCGGCCAGCCCCTTAACCGTGAACAGAAACGGCTCCTGCTGGCCACCGGGCAATTGTACGGTAATAGCTTGGAAATCCATGCCACCGGTTTCAGAGAACAGCAGGCTACCGTCAGATTGCAGGGTGAGATCGCCGCGCACCTGGTCCAGGCTGGAGGTGTAGCGGGTCAGCACCTTGCCGGGCACATAGCTTGCTTCTTGGCGCTTAGAGGCCTCTTCTTTAACGAAGTAGGCGGTGGGTTCGATGCACATGCCTACCAGCTGGTAGGTCTTGCCATCTTCAAGGGCAATGCTGCCCCGGGTCATTTCAGAAAGCTGGGGACACTTGTTGGCCAGACCAGTATTTCGAATCTGGTCGTAGGTCAACGGCACACTACTGGTGGCACTGGGCGCTTCGCTACAGGCCGTCAGTACACTCAGGCAGATGGCCAAGAACGCAACTAGGAGGGCGCGATACCTCATGGTCTACCTCAAAATTTAGTATGTAAAAGGCGCTGTCAAACTACTCAAATCATGCGACAGCCATTGGCTCTGGGCCGCTATGGCACTCGCCAGAATGACTCTGGCACAATGGCCCGTAGGGACCGTTTGTTGGCCATGGCGAGCGATCGCAGCAACCTGCTCCTCAACCCAGCAGCAATGCTGGGTCTGCCTTTGGCCAGTAGAGCCTCAATTAAGCATTTTACATGGCTTTGGGACTCTTTCCTAGAATCTCAGGTGCGTAGCGCTGGGTCACTGCCAGTGATCGATGCGTTCGGGCAGAAGGGTCTTGGTCAATTATTCCCTAGGGCTTTACAAAAACTTGGAATTACCTTTATTTGTAGGCAGCTAGCATTAAGCTGATCCCCTCATATTTGCACTGACCCCATGGCTGATTACCCTCCTATTGATCGCATCGACACCCTGCCGGAGGATTTAGACCAGTTATCTAAGCTGATCGATCACGTCGCCCTCGACCGCCAGGGCAAAAGCACCGCCCTGCTCGCTCTGCTGCGCCTGCTCGAAGAACGCCACCGCGACATCTGCGAAACCCTCTTTTACGAGGCCCTACCCGACAACCGCCAACACCTGTACGCCCTGCTGAGAGACATTGAGGTCAACGGCGGTTGGCCCTACATTCAGCGCATGAAGCTCCAGGCGCTGCTGTCTAACCTGCCCGATCTAGACTTCGACACGCTTTTCTCCACTCCCATAGCGGTTCTGGAAGAAGATAGGTTTCCTGACGAGGATAAATAAACCAAACTTAGCTGAGTACTCTGCGGTGCAGGTGGCGCAGGTATGGTGACTTTAGCTTGGGTATCAGGTTTTGGGTTTTGGGTGTCGGGGGTTGGGTGTCGAGGGGCGGGGATGGTTGGCCGACTATTGCCGGACTGTACTAGCCCACGAGAAAACTACAGATCTCGAACTGGACTGGGCACAGAATGTGATCAGCTCAGCTGCTTTCGCTATGATGTCTGGCTTCAGGGAGTTGACGGAGGCCACAGGTTAAACCGCCCCCCCATTCAGTTGAACTTAAACTCAGAGCGCTACCCTAGGTTTCGACACATTGCTCCGGTGCATATTTCACTATCTTCTTATTCCCAATTGTCTTTGCCTCTATGGTCAGTCTGTTTTCTACTGTTCGGCTCCGTAGTTCGCTACAGCGACTGACCAAGCCCCTGCTAGGGCAGAGCATTGCCCTGGCCGCCGGGCTGGGGGTGCTGGGGGTGCTGCCGATCGCCGGAACCACTGGGCAGGCCCAAGCCCTCAACGCCTACTGCCAGGTCACCCAAGATGCAGCTCAGACCAAAGAAACCCTGCGCAAAGCTGCCCTGACCGGCGATGCCGCCGCCCAGCAGCAGTACCAGGCGATGGTGCATCAGCACACCGAAGACCTGCGCCAGTGCCGCAGCCGCAACTGGCCCCAGCGCCAGGCGGTGTGGGTACGCCTATACCCCTGCGACCTACAGCCCGGCATTTTAGACGCTCTCTTTGACCGCATGGTCAACATGGGCTACAACGAGGTCTACGTTGAGGTTTTCTATGGCGGTCAGGTGCTGTTGCCCAAGGCCGACAACCCCACCGTCTGGCCCTCGGTGGTGCAAAACGCTGGCTACGAGCGCCGAGACCTGTTTGCCGAAGCCCTAGAAAAAGGCCGCGCGCGGGGCATGCGGGTAGATGCCTGGGTGTTTGCGCTCAACTTTGGCTATTCCTATGGGTTGAGGAGCGATCGCGAGCAGGTGCTAGCCCTCAACGGTCGCGGCCAAACCACCTATACCTACGCCAAGTCCGGGGCTTCGAGCAACCCCGACGAAGTTTTTATCGACCCATACCATCCCCAGGCCCAGGCCGACTACAGCAACATGCTGGGGGCGGTGCTGCGGCGACGGCCTGACGGGGTGTTGTTTGACTACGTGCGCTACCCCCGAGGGGTGGGGGCCAACTCGGTGGCCGACAGCGTTGACGACCTTTGGATCTACGGCCAAGCCTCCCGCGATGCGCTATTTCGCCGGGCGGTGAACAATCAGGGCCAAGAGCTAATGCGCCGCTACATTAGCCGAGGCCATTTAGTGGACCGCGACATTCAGGACGTGCGCGACCTCTACCCCCACGAGCCAGAGCCGCTGTGGCAGAGCCGCACTCCGGCCCCGCCCCGGCAAGCGGGCCAAGATCTGCCCACTCCGGCCAGCTTGCGACCTCGGCTCAATGCCGAACTGTGGCAGTTGAGCGTGGCCCACGCCGTGCAGGGGGTGGTCGATTTTGTCAAGGCGGCCGGGGAGCAGGTGCAGCGCACCGGCATTGAGCCGGGGGCGGTGTTCTTTCCGGAGGGGAATCAGACGGTGGGCACGGGGGGCTACGACTCGCGCCTGCAATACTGGGAGCGCTTCCCTACCTGGATGACCTGGCACCCGATGGCCTACGGGGTCTGTGGCCACACGGGCTGTATTTTAGACGGCGTGCGCCGGGTGCAGAGCATGATTCCCAACGGCACGTCGCCGACGGTGACCCCGGCCCTGGCGGGCATTTGGGGCCAGTCCACCTATAATCGCCCTGCGTTAGAGACCCAAATGGAGGCCCTGCGGCGATCTAACCCAGAGATTACGTCGGTGAGCCACTTTGCCTACTCTTGGCAAGATCCCGAGTTTGACCGGGTGAGAAAGTTTTGCTCGCTGTAGGAGTCCGCCAACTAATCAAGGGCAAGGGTGAGGGCGGAGAGCCATTCGGAGGTAGAGGCTAGCCCCAAAATACGGCGAAGAAGCCCCACCGAAACATTGAGCTAGGCTTCATTGGGGCTGTTTTAAGCCAGCTTAAATCGGAATGCAGCAGGGAATAATGAAACATCCCCCCTGGGCGTTTTGCAAGGTCAGCGTTTGCGCGGCGGCTTTGCAGGCTGCAAAGCTTTGTAGAGCCGGGCGAACGGTGGCGCTCAAGCTTTGCTCAGTCAAAATCGTTTTGATGTAGTCTGAGCAAGATTTACCTTCATGCAATAGCCTGTGAGGACAGGAAAACCCTTTTTGGGGCGCAACATGGGTTGGGTAAACGTCGAGGGAGGCGATCGCCGTCTGGGTCGCTAACGATTCAAAGGTGCTGGTAGCCATAGGTTTAAGAGGAGGTAGCATCACACCTCAACTTCTATCCCACCATTGCGCTAACCAGCTCTGCC
Organism: Nodosilinea sp. CTOTU7353; assembly: GCA_036782635.1. GTDB lineage: Bacteria > Cyanobacteriota > Cyanobacteriia > Phormidesmidales > Phormidesmidaceae > Nodosilinea. The sequence goes on along the minus strand of DAIPYU010000085.1, from coordinate 17,927 downwards.
AAAGGGGCTAATCTGAAGGAAGAGAATCAATTTGGGATGTGTGTGGGCGATCGCCCCCGATTGGTTTTGACAGGTCAGACATAGCGCAGTTGTTAGGTAGAAATAGACAGATTTTGAGCTGCCTCATGCTCCCGTGTCAATACAAAAAAGAATGGATCTTTCATGCCCTTCAGATCCATTAGGCCGAGGACTGTATAGTTATCTACCTTGCGAAAAACATCATTGATAGGGAGATTGTCGTAAATCATCGTCGCCGTTTCTTTGCCCCGATAGGTGGTCAAACGAAGCCGCGCCCCAGATCGGTTGGTAGAAAATAAAAAAAGGCCCATCTGAAAGATCAACCCCACAGCGTCTGACTTGGGAATTGGCAAGCGATCAATCCAGCCAACCACTGGCAACATCCACAGCGGGTTGATGCTTGCGGTGTTGCCATCTACGGTATTGAAAACCAGGGGATGGACATGCTCGGGGGTTTCAAATCGCTTGCCGTGCCAGTGGTAAGCCTCCAGGGCACCATCCAGAGGGTGATCGGTAGGAAAGCCGGAACCCTTCCACGAACCAACCATGGCGTTGACATCAACCGGGTCGAGGCTATCGAAAATATTTAAGGCCTCAGCGGTGCTGACTTTGCCTAGGGCGAGAGCTTTAGAGAATGGTGTCATGACCTGGGACTCAATGGTGTGAGATTACTAATTTTGCCGCTGATGAGATAGATTCTCAGGCAGGGTGGCAGCTTCTAGAAGCGGCTGTAACCCTTCAGCAACGCGACTCGCCAAAATCTCGTGCCCCGCCTGGTTGGGATGAATTTGGTCGTACAAATAGCGAGCATCGTTTAAGCCCTCTAATACCCCAGGAACGAGATGGGCCTGGGTATCGTTGGCCACGCGCTGATATATCCCTTCGTAGTTGCCATTAAAAGGGCTGATATCCATACCGAGTAGCACCACGATCGCCCCAGATTGCTGCAGGCGCGTGACAATTTGCCGCAGGTTGGCTTCGGTTTCGGCGGGGGGCACCTGCCGGAGGTAGTCGTTGCCGCCTAGGCCAACAATGACTAGCCAAGGGTCGGCGTCGATCACATCTTGCTGCAAACGATTTAGCGCTGCTGCGGTGGTGTCGCCACCTTTGCCCTGGTTGACAATGGGCAAATCTACGGTCTGGCTGAGCAGGTTTGGATAGGCGGCCTCGGGGCCGACGCCTGCCCCCGCTGTGATGCTATCGCCCAGGGCAATGATTTGCGATCCGCTACCTCGGCGCAGGTTGTTGACATCTTCGCCCAGAGGTTCGCTAGCTTCGCTGGGAGTGGTGGCATCGGGCTGGTCGACAGCGGAGGACTGAGGGTTATTGCACGCTGTCAAAAGCAGCAAACCGCCAAAGCTCAGACTCACCAACCCAGCTTTAAATGTCTTGCTCATTAAGAAAATGTAGGTTCTCTGAGTACACCATAATCATCTTTGAGGGCATGTGGGGCAGCGGCGGCGATCGCGCTAAACTCTTATTCCTCTAGTCTGACTATTTCCCGCAAGCTTTGACGATCCCCTATGCCCAATGGCTGATGCTAAATGAGCACAATCCAGCCTCTGAGAGCCTTGCCATTAAAAGATTTTACCTTCAGCCTCCCGCTCGTTTTTACTTTGGCCTGGTATTATGCGTTGCGCTTATTCCAGTCGCTATGGAGTTGGGCATAAATTTCATGATTAACAAAGTGATCATAAGCAATAAGGAGATTTCTAGGAAAGAAGATACTAGATCCTAAACCAGCGACTTTAGCTGCTATCTGGTGGGCAGTGCCCACCAGATAGGAAGCTTTTTCTAGAAGTTGCCTAAAGCGCAATTAAATATAAAACTATTTGTAGGATGGGCAAATTAACGTGTGCCCATCATTAGGAAGATGGGCACGGCCTTTGGGGCCTTTGCCCAGCCTACGTTTAATGATAACTACTTACTTAAAGCCACTCTGCATCACGATAAGTCCCTACCTGCTAGCCCTCAAAACTTGTTCAGCTGTCAGTTTCAACCCTGAGAAAATTGAAGAAACAATAGCCTGCTGGCCTCGAAACTGATGAATTTCATACTCCGTATCTACTAGCGTACAAATTGAGAGGGTTGGTTGTTTGGGCTTCCCAATATGTCGAGTACCACCTAATCCGGCGTAGTCTGCAATCCAATATTCGGGGATGCCTAGCGTTGCGTAGTCTTCAAGCTTACGGGCATAATCATTTTGCCAGTTGCTACTCACAACTTCCACCACGAATTTGATCGAAGTGCCTAGAGTCAAGATCGACTGGTCATACCAAAGCGGCTCTTTGGTCAGCTCATCTTGATTGACAACTGCGATATCAGGGCGAAATGCCGTCATGCCCGTGTTAGAAGGGCGTAATAGTCCACGCTGAAGAACAAACCAGGGTAAACCTACTTTGTCGATCTGGACACAGATCTTAGTCGTTATGAAGGCTGCAACCTCTTCATGCAGACCGGTTGGCTCCAAGTCGAACACCTCTCCGTCGATCAGTTCGTAGCGGTTGTCGCCACCATAATGAGCGAGAAACTCGTCAACGCTAAGTGGCTTCTGTTGAATGGCTTGATCGAATGCAAGAGTCATGAGTCAACTTAGCCCCATCAATGCCTCAAGTCTACTAAATCGAGTGGGTAAAATGTACGCTAGTGCTTTGTCAAGCTTTAATTTGTAGGTTGGGTGGAGCGCCAGCGGAACCCAACAAAGGCTTGCTGCTGTTGGGGTTGCTCCGCTGGAGACGCTGCGAGAACACTGCGTTGCACCTAACCTACGCGAACCCTAATTTTTAGTTTTGACGCTGCACTTGGCCTACCCCGATCGCCAGTAGTCTAGGCAGTTCGAGCGTTAAACCTGCCCGTCATGCCGCTTGTACCGTGAACCTTGCACCGTACAACTCCCACCAGCATCTTCCATTTAATTGCTCCCACCTTAAGTAGGTAGTTGTCATGAAACGTAGGATGGGCAAAGGCCTTAAAGGCCGTGCCCATCTCCCTGATGATGGGCACGCGTTGCTTTGCCCATCCTACGAAGGTTTTATATTTAATTGCGCCTTCCTGCTTAGAAGAGATTAGGGTTTGCCAAAATTCTAGGAAAAATTTCTTTTCTACCGAAACGTGGTTCCCTCGATAGACGCGCCGGTTGAGCAAACTGGCTAAGCTCAACAACTGAACCACATGAACCCTTTACTATGGCAAACTCTATCGGCAAGACCTACTGGGCGATCGCAGAAGGCTACATTCCCCCCGACGACACCGAGAGATCGCCAGAGTTTGTCAGCCACGAAACCGCCTGCCTGCTCAACACCTCCGACCAGGATGCTCAGGTAAAAATTACGCTGTACTTCAGCGATCGCGAACCCGTCGGCCCCTACCACCTCACCGTTGCGGCCCGCCGCACCAACCATGTGCGGTTCGACCATCTGCAAGATCCAGAGCCTGTCCCCCGGGGCACTGACTACGCCAGCACCATCGAGTCCGATGTGCCCATCGTGGTGCAGCACACCCGGCTCGACTCTCGCCGGACAGACATCGCACTGCTCAGCACCATTGCCTACGCGGGTTAGCGCCCCAGCGGTTTATGCTGTGGTCGCCAGCGCTGCGGCCATGGCCTGTCCCGCCAGCCAGCCCGTGGTCCAGGCGCTTTGAAAGTTAAACCCGCCCGTCACCCCGTCGATGTTGAGCAGCTCCCCCGCCAGGTATAGCCCTGGGCGGCAGCGGCTCTCCAGAGTTTTGAAGTTGACCTCAGGCAGGGGAATGCCGCCGCAGGTGACAAACTCGTCTTTAAACACCCCTTTGCCCGCCACGGCGTATTCGCCCCGAGTCAGCTCGTTCACTAGCGCTTGCAGCTGCGCCTTAGACAGGTCGGCCCAGTTGAGGTCGGTGCGCAGGCTGACCCGGTGCTGCACCAGGTACTGCCACAGCCGCCGCGACAGCGCCGGAAACGGCGAAAACGCTGCCACCTGGCGCTTGCCCTGGTCTTGCTTGAGGCTCAGCAGCTTTTGGCTCACCTGGTCTGGCTTGAGGGCGGGCAGCCAGTTCACCCGCAGCGTCGCCCGGTAGCGCTGTTTGTGTAGCCCCACCGCCCCGTAGGCCGAGAGTTTGAGCACCGCCGGGCCGCTCAGGCCCCAGTGGGTAACCAGCAGCGGGCCGCTCTGGGTGAGGGCAGGGGCATCCTCTAGGGCCAGGCTGAGCTGCACGGTCTCGACCGAGACCCCGGCTAACTGCCGCAGGGCCTGGTCGGGGATGTTGAAGGTAAATAGGGATGGCACCGGGGGCACCAGGTCGTGGCCCAGGCTGAGGGCCAGCCGATAGCCGCCGGGGCTGCTGCCGGTGGCCAGGAGCAGCTTCTGGCAGCGCCAATCGTTCCCGGCGCGGGTGGTGAGGTCAAAGCCATCGGCTTGGGGCCTGACCTGGGCGATCGCACAGCCCGTGTAAATCTTGATGCCCAGCCGCCGCGCCTCCCCCAGCAGGCAGTCGACCACGGTGCCCGAATCATCGGTGGTGGGAAACATGCGGCCATCGGCCTCGGTTTTGAGCACCACCCCCCGCTGCTCAAACCACTGCACCGTATCGCGGGGCTGAAAGCGGCTAAAGGGGCCGCGCAGGGCGCGATCGCCCCGGGGATAGTGGCCCACCAGCACCGCCGGGTCAAAGCAGGCGTGGGTGACATTGCAGCGCCCGCCCCCCGAAATTCTCACCTTGGCCAGGGCCTCGCGCCCCGCCTCAAAGATATGGATGGTAGCCCCAGGGCTGGCTTCGGCGCAGGCGATCGCCCCAAACAGCCCGGCGGCCCCGGCCCCCGCAACAATTACTGTCGCGTCATGGCTCATGGCTGACTCCCCGGCGGGTAGACCGTGGTGCTCACCTGGCCCTGGCGCTGGGTGCGGCGATGGATAATCTCAAGCTTGCCCCCCGCCGCTTGAATGAACGCCCGCTGGCGACGATATAACCCCTGAAACAGGTTGGCAAACAGCAGCGCCACCAGGGCCACCACCAGCCCCGCTGCCGTCGAGGTCAGCGCTTCGCCTACCCCGGTAGTGACACCGCTGGCGGCATCGCCGCTGGTTTCGCCCAGGCGCAGGGTCGAAAACACCCGCATCAGCCCCAGCACTGTGCCCAACAGCCCCAGCAGCGGCGCGATGCCTACAATGGTCTCAAACCCGGTTTGAAATCGCTTCAGGGTGGTCGTCTCGGCCTGGGCCGCGCTCTCTAGGGCCAGGCGAAACTCTTCGGGGGTGGCGTCGCCCAGGGTGAGGGCCGCCAGAAAAATACGGGCGATGGGCAGCTGCTGATGCTGCTTGAGTTTTGCGATCGCCCGCTGGGGATTTTGACTCACAGTACTCAGCACCTGAGGCACCAGCCCCGGCTGCTGACGGCCCAGCTGAAGCCAAAACCAGCAGCGCTCCACCGCCAGCGCCAGGGTCAGCAGCGAACACACCAGCAGCGGCACCATGACAATGCCCCCCGCCGCAAACCAGTTACCCATAGCGTCGATGCTCTAAAGAATCCAACTATGATAATGGCCTGGCACGGTTTACGGTTCAAGGTGCAGGGTATAAGGTCGCCCCTCAAACCCTGCACCTTAAACCTTGAGCCTTGAACCGTAAACCCCTACATCGTCCCCGGAAAGTGCTCAATCTGGGCGTAGCCGCTAAACACCAGCTGGTTGCCCTTGGTCTCTAGGCGGTTGACCCGCAGCATCACCCCGTCGAGGTTAAAGCGCTCTAGGTCGACCATGCGGTTGAGCACCTCGGCAAACCCTCTAGTCAGTGTCGACGAGAGCGGCAGCATCGACTCAGGAATGCCGTCGGGCAGAAATTCAGCATCGGCAAAGATAATCCGCCGCCGCTTCTCGACCGTCACCTGGGCCGTCATTTGAATCTGCACATCTTTGCGGTTGGGCAGGTCGGTCAGGGCCGTGATCTTGACCTGCTGGTCGGGCAGTAGAGTGATGGCGACATTGCGAAAGGTCACCGGGTCGCCCCCCGACAGAGTGGTGACGGCATCGTCGGTCACTCCTTCGAGGTGCTGACGCACCAGCGCGGCCTCAAAGGCGCGGTTGATGGCGTCTTCCGAGAGCACCACCTGGGCCACGGCCTGGGTGGGTTGGCGCAGGCGAATCTTGCCACTGATGGCCGAGCCCACGTCAATCGAGACGGTGTCGGTCTCAAACATCATCTCAGCGGCCTCAAATTCTTTGCGAATTACAAGACCACGACCTTCCATGCGAAAACTGTCAATGGTGCCCTGGAGAAGCTTGCTGGAAGGAGAGCAGCGCACTGCTACCTCCACCGCATCGCTGCGGCTGAACAGGTGCCGCAGTGACTGGGTAGCCACAGAGTTGATCATCCGTTCGCCAAAGTCATTGGATCCTTTGGATTGAAACCCGGTAAAGCCACCGAACATAGAGGTTAGTACCAAGCTAATTCCCCTCTTGTTGTAACAAACTATGAAGCGGAATGACAGCGGAATAACAGCGGACTTTGCTAATAACACCCATAGCGAATGCCAATCACCCCTCCTAAGCAGCGGCTGGAATGCTTGCCCCAGGGCAGTTTTGGGCGATCACCGCCCCCTTTCCTAACCGCCGCCCCAGCGCTGCGGCAATTGGCTCTAGGCTGCGGGCCAGGGTAGCCATCTCCTCTAGGGTAAGGGCTTGGCGCGCGTCTGACACCGACTCGTCGGGCACCGGATGACACTCGACAATCAGGCCGTCCGCTCCGGCGGCGATCGCCGCCCGCGCCAGATTGGGCACCAGCTCGCGCTTGCCCGCCGCATGGCTGGGGTCCACCATCACCGGCAGGTGGGTGATCTGCTTCAGGGCCACCACCGCCCCCAGATCGAGCACGTTGCGGGTGAAGGGGTCAAAGCTGCGAATGCCCCGCTCGCAGAGCATCACGTTGGGGTTGCCGTGGCTGAGAATGTACTCCGCCGCCATGACAAACTCTTCTACGGTGGCCGCCAGCCCCCGCTTCAGCAGCACCGGCTTGTCGGTGCGGCCCAGGGCCTTGAGCAGGTCAAAATTCTGCATGTTGCGGCTGCCCACCTGGAGCACGTCGACTTGGGCCACCATGGCGGGGATCTGGTCGATGGCCATGACCTCAGAAATCACCGGCATCTGAAAGCGACGGCGAATATCATCCAGAATCCGCAGCCCGGCGTCGCCCATGCCCTGAAAGGCGTAGGGCGAGGTGCGGGGCTTGAATACCCCGCCGCGCAGGGCCTGCACCGGAGTTGGGGCCAGATGGTGGGCCACCTGGGCCATCTGGTCGGCACTTTCGACGGCGCAGGGGCCGCCTACAATCAGCAGGGTGTCGCCGCCAACGGCAACGGTGTCGGTGAGGGCAATCACCGAGCGGTGGTCAGGGCTAGATTTGCGGGTCAAAGTGGCGTCTTGCATGGTTCAAAAGTCTGGGTAAAGGAATTTGGACAAAGAAACGGGATCGGTAATTCAGAGATCATTCAGGGGCAATAAAAAACCCGGAGCGGTGGGCTCCGGGTCAGGTAAAGGGCATAGGCGAACCTATCACCAGCCTGACCCGGCGGCGTAAAAGAACCCGTAAAACCAAAAAGAAGGGACGAATGCCATGGCTAATCTCACAACAAAGAACTCAAAGCAAACAAAACCAAAAAAACAAAAACCGCAGAGGGTAAGCTCTGCGGTTCATAGGGCTGGCAACACAATGGCTGCTCACTACCTGTGAACCGCGGGCTGCCACCAAAAATAAAATGTTCCTGCCAAAGTGCCCATCGTTGCGGAGTCATTGAGGATGTCTGTCCAGTCTAGCTCGGTATCTAAAATTTTCCCACTAGAGCATCGGCACAGTATGGCTAAAAACCCAGTTTCTTCGTCGCTGCTCTAACGACATGACTAGCCTTCTGCCCCAGAAACCGGGTTTCTGTACCGGCGTTCTAGACTTTCAAAATGTCTTTTTCCTTGGCCGCTAGGGCTTCGTCGAGCTTGGCGATGTACTTGTCGGTGAGCTTCTGAATTTCATCCTGGGCGTCGCGAGATTCATCTTCGGAGATATCGCTAGCTTTCTCAAGTTTCTTCACGGCGTCAATGCCGTTACGCCGCTGGTTGCGAATCGAGACGCGGCCCTCTTCGGCCACCTTGCCTGCGGTTTTGACAAACTCCTTGCGCCGCTCGCTGGTGAGCTGCGGGATGTTGAGGCGAATGACTTTGCCGTCGTTGTTGGGGGTGAGGCCCACGTCAGACAGGGAGATCGCCTTCTCGATGGTGGTCAGGGTGCTGCCATCAAAGGGCAGAATCATTAGGGTGCTGGCATCGGGGGTCGAGATGTTGGCCAGCGCCTTGAGGGGGGTCTGGGCACCGTAGTAGTCAATCTCGATGCGGTCGAGCAGGGAAGCATTGGCGCGCCCAGTGCGAATGGTGTTGAAGTTGCGCTGGGTGGCCTCGATAGACTTCTGCATCTGGTCTTCGGTTTCGAGCAAAATATCGTCAACTGACATCACAGTCCTCTCTTACAATCGTGCCGATCGACTCGCCCATCAGCGCCCGCTTGATGTTTCCGGGTACAGACAGGTCAAATACCATAATAGGGATCTTATTGTCTTTGCAGAGGGCGATCGCAGTGCTGTCCATCACTTTGAGGTCATGCTTGAGCACGTGGCCGTAGGTGAGGGTGCGAAAGCGCTTGGCCTCTGGGTTTAGTTTAGGATCAGAGTCATAGACGCCGTCAACCTTAGTGGCTTTGAACACCACTTCGGCGTTAATTTCGGCGGCTCGCAGGGCGGCGGTGGTGTCGGTGGTAAAGAACGGGTTGCCGGAGCCTGCCCCAAAAATAACCACCCGGTTTTTTTCCAGGTGGCGAATGGCGCGGCGGCGAATGTAGGGTTCGGCAATCTCTTGCATGGCGATCGCCGTCTGGACCCGAGTCGGCACCCCCATGCGCTCTAGAGAGTCTTGCAGGGTCATGGCATTCATCACAGTGGCGATCATGCCGATGTAGTCGGCGGTGGCCCGATCCATCCCCGACGCCGAGCCTTTAATCCCCCGAAAGATGTTGCCTGCGCCAACTACAATGGCAATTTCAATATTTTCTTGAATCACATCAGCGATTTCGGCAGAAATGGCCTCGACGACGTTTTGATCGATGCCGTAGTCCATGTCGCCCATGAGGGCTTCGCCGCTAAGTTTTAGCAGCACGCGCTGATAAGGTTTATCCATAGGAAGGTAGGTGTAGTAAGGTCTAGAAAGTCCCACACCACTATACCTACATCCCCCGCCATGATGGCTACTGCGCTTGTGCAAATTGGACTGGTAGCCGCCTGGCTGGCTCTGGTGGGAGGGGTGGCCGAGGGGCTGCGCCGCACCGCCGCCATCGACACCGAAATCACCCGTAAAATCGTGCATATCGGGGCAGGGCACGTGATTTTGCTGGCCTGGTGGCTGCAAACCCCCGCCTGGATGGGCATCGCCGCCGCCGTGGCCGCTAGCGCCCTGGCGCTGCTGTCATACCGGCTGCCGCTGCTGCCGGGTATTAACGGCGTTGGGCGCAACAGCCTGGGTACGTTTTTTTACGCGGTGAGCATCGGAGTACTGACGGCAATCTTCTGGCCCCTGGGGCTGCCCCAGTACGCGGCCCTGGGCATTTTAGTCATGACCTGGGGCGACGGGCTGGCGGCCCTGGTGGGGCAAAATTTTGGCCGCCACCCCTACAAGATCTTTGGCAACCAAAAGAGCTGGGAGGGCAGCCTGGCCATGGCCACGGCTAGCCTGGTGGTGAGTCTGCTGGTGCTGGGGCTAACGACGGGGTTCACCCCGGCGGTGGTGGGGACGGCGGTGGTAGTGGCGATCGCCGCCACCCTGCTCGAAACCCTATCGTTCTATGGTCTCGACAATCTCACCGTGCCCCTGGGCAGCGCCCTGCTGGCCTACGGGCTGATGACGGTAGGTGGGTGAGTCAGTGGACATGGCCTCACCCTGCCTTTGAATTATCCTCTGGGGCTGGTTTGGCATGGCGTGGCGTTGTCTTGGAGCTAGATGATTTTTCTCGGGCCGTGCTGCGGCGACGCGATTGGGGGGCAACAGAGCCATGCTTATTTCCTATCGTTTCCTTGTCCCTGTCCTTAGTCAGCGACTGTTTGACCTCTAACGCTTCACCCAACGGCTGGCCAGGATGCAGCAATACCAGGCGCAACCGCTGCCGCTGGGCCGCATCTAGATAGTGCTTCTGATGGCTTTGCCACTGTTTCCAGGCGCAGTGGCGACGGTCGGCCAGCAGGGCAAACAGCTGGGGCATCTGGGCTTTGGCGTCGGGCACCACGACAGCAATAAAGTCTTCTAGCACCGTGCTGTCTTGCAGGTCGCCCAGGGTATCTTGCAGATCGCTCAGGCGCTGAATATCGCCTTCTAACGCGCCGGGGTAGAGATCGGCGACGAGGCGCAGCTGGTAGCGCACCCGCTTGACCTGCTTGCGCAGACTGTGAAGCACCGCCCCCTGCTCAGAAATCAGCGTATCGACGGCAGCCTGGCTAAGCCGAGTTTGCACCTGAATACCGCTGGGGGCGGCTTTGGGGCTCCCAGACTTGGGGCTCCCAGATTTGGGGCTCTTTGCTTTGTTGTCCATAGCCTTGGTGCCGAATAGCCAGCCGGGGTGCAGCCAGAGCTGGCTGACCAGGGGCAGCACCAGGTCGGGCAGGGCCTGTTCCGCGGGGAGAGCAGCAATGGCCTTGTAGGTCGGCTTGTCTACCCAGGTGGTCAGGGCCTGCTTAAATTTCTGGTAGCGATCGCCCTTGAGCAGTCGCTTAACCTGCTTAAAGGTTTTGCCGCGCTGCTTGGCCAACTGGAGCAGCACAACGTCTAGATACGGCTGCTCGGTCTCGGGCAGGTCGGGGGCGTAGCGATCGCGCAGGCCCATGGCAATCACATCGAGGTCGCGCAGCTGGCCCAGCTTGCGGCCCAGGGCCGCAATGGTGGGTTCGCGCCCGGCCTTGGGCAGATCTAGCCCGGCATCAAACACCTGCACGGCGGTGCGCAAGCGCCGCAGCCCCACCCGCATTTGGTGTAGGTTTTCGGGGTCGGCGTCGGTCAGCACCGGCTTTTTGTAGGCTACCGTGTGCTGGAGATATTTTGCGATCGCAGCCTGGGCCAGTTCCCCTAGAGTGATGTTTTGCGGTGCCGTTGCCATAGTGAATCCTTGTCAATGGAAGGTCTGCCTAGAGCGCCAGCCCTATAGCATCAAGGTTTTTTGATATATCATCCATCTTAACCTTTGCTTAATCAACCGCATGCCCATCTTGAGGTGCAGATCAGGCCAGGTTTTCGTACTATCAGGTAGTACAAGTTTCCTGTGGGTGACAGTTGGCGTGCTTCCAGCAATCAGCAGCCCAGAAAGTCAGAAAATCTAGCGGTGGCTAAACCCGTGAATGCTCCTCTGCTCTCGCCCCTTGACCTCACCGAGCGCGTTTTGGCCATGGCCAAAACCGGGGTCTATCGCCAGTCGGTGTTTGAGGCTCTGGGGCCAGTGGCCACCCGGCGGCAGATTCGCGATGCGATCGCCCAGGCCAAGCAGTTTGGCCTCTACACGGTGGCATCTCTCAGGGATGATGACCTTGGCACCTACTACCAGGTCGAGGCGGCCAGCTACGAGTCGTTTCAGGCCGCCTCTAAAACCCTAGCCGCAGGCTCAGCCCCAGAAAACTTAGCTGATCAAGTCGTCTCTACCCACGCGGCCCTGCGAGCCATGTTGACCGCTGTATCCAGCAGCACCCTGGGGCTGGGCCTGCTCGGCGGCTGGTGCCTGCTCGATGGGCAAACCCAGCTAGGCCGAGGGCTGTGGCTGGGAGCGATGGTGGCCGGTGGGCTGTGGGGCGTGCAGCGGTGGATTGCGCGGCGAGCGTTGGGGTAGATGGGTAGGGGGTGGATGGGTAGGGGGTGAGGAAAGCAATTCGTAAGGTGAAAATTGCTTATTCCTCACCTCATACTGAATCCGCCTTGACTAGCCCCGGTTGGGCTGGGCAAACACCGTTTGCCCCTACGCAAGCCGCCTGTTTGGAATCGGGGTTATGCGATTCGGATTTGGCACCACATCCACCCATCCACTCCCCACCCCTCACCTCTGCCCAAACGCATCCGTCGCTTCCACCAATGCCCTCGTAATCCCTGGCTCCATGGCTGAGTGGCCCGCCTCCTGCACCAGGGTGAACTGAGCTTCGGGCCAGGCGCGGTGCAACTCCCAGGCGGTGGTGGCGGGGCAGACGACGTCATAGCGGCCCTGCACAATCACGCCGGGAATATGGCGAATGCGGTGCACCTGGCTGAGAATGTGGTCGTCGCGGTCAAAAAAGCCGCGATTGATAAAGTAGTGGCACTCGATGCGGGCAAAGGCCACGGCAAACTCGTCTTCGCTGAAGTGGTGCATCAGGCCGGGGTCTTGCACCAGTTTGCTGGTGCTGGCTTCCCACAATGCCCAGGCGCGGGCGGCGGTGAGGCGTTCTTCGAGGTGGTCGCTGGTGAGGCGGCGGTAGTAGGCGGCCACCAAGTCGCCGCGCTCGGCCTCGGGGATCGGGGCCAGGTATTGCTCCCAAGCGTCAGGGTAGAGGTAGCTGGCCCCCTCCTGGTAAAACCAGCGAATTTCTCGCTGGCGCAGGGTAAAAATGCCGCGCAAAATCAGACCATTGCAGCGATTGGAGTGGGTTTGGGCGTAGGCCAGGGCCAGGGTGCTGCCCCAGCTGCCGCCAAACACGGTCCAAGCGTCAATGCCCAGGTGGCGGCGAATCTTCTCAATGTCGCTGACTAGCGCCCAGGTGGTGTTGTCTGTGAGATCGGCGTGGGGAAGGCTTTTGCCGCAGCCTCGCTGGTCAAACAGCACAATGCGCCAGCGCTGGGGGTCAAAAAACTGGCGGTAGGTGGGGTTGACACCGCCCCCCGGTCCGCCGTGCAAGAAGACTACAGGCTTGCCTGAAGGGCTGCCGGCCTGTTCTATATAGAGCCGATGTCGGTCTGAGACCTCCAGATATTCGGCATGGTAAGGCTCAAGAGGAGGATACAGTTGGCCCATGGCGATATTAGTACCTGCGGGAGAATGCGTTTGGGGAATACGTCCGGGAAATACGTCCGGCGAACGCGTTCGGCCAAACCACAGACTGAGCCACACTATACCCTGCCACCTCTAGCTCTGGTATTGCCACCATGGCCGACTCTGGCCAGTTGGTAGCAGCGATGAGATGACCCCGTTGTGGCGGTCAGACGAAGGTTCTTTGGGTGTGTTTTCCCCAGGAGTTACCGACGACTCCTGGGGCGGGTCTTTACCACCTGCCACTCCCCCGTCTGCGGATCGCGCTGGGTGATAAACGGGTTGCTTTTGAGGGGTTTGCTGCAGGGGTTGGCCATGATGCCTCTGGTCTCAAAGTTGTTTCCATAGTAAGAAATGACACATCGACTACGGGTGACCTGCGGACGGCGCTCCCAGTGATCTCGTCGGGCTGTCCTTGTGACCTGGGTCACAAGCTGGCCTCTGGCAACAGCGCTATCCCACTGTTTAGAAATTGAGCCCGAAATGATGCGGTTTCTAAAATCTGCGCTATTATCCTCAAGACATATAGAGAGGACGGGCAAAAAGTCGTTGATGCTTGACCGTCTGCCGGTTCACCCTCAAGCAATAGGCAGTATTCGTGATGGCAATACAAACTAATTGGTGTGCGCTAAAAACAATCAGAATTGGGCTGAGCCGACCCTGGTTCAACCCTGGTTTGATGACTGCGATCGCAGCCTTAGTTGCGGTTCTAGGTGTTGCCCCCCAGGGGCTGACCCAGGGCTATGATGCGGTGCCCCCACTACCCGCAGGCGCTTTGCCGGTACCCGGCGTAGCCCCCGCCAGCGGCCAGCAATATTTGATCTACGTCAACGACACCAGCGACGCCACCTTGAGCCAGGTGCGCACCGTTGAGCCCACCGCCTTTCGCACCAACTTTCAGAGCCGCTCGGTGATTCAGGCGGGGCGGTTCAATATGAGCAGTAATGCCCAGCAGCGGATTTCGGAGCTGTCTGCCCTGGGAGTGCGGGGTGAGATGGCCCAGGTGGCTGCGGCCGTTCCCTCCTTTGCCCAGACCCCGGCGCTGCCCGGCAATGTCTACGCGTCCAACAGCGACCTACCGCCGCTGCCGGATGCCGGATTTTCTCAGGGGACAGGGGCCGCAGTCCCCGTGCCAGCCCTGCCCCCTGGTGTAGCCCAGCTACCCCCGACCCCCGGCAACGTGGAGTTTGGCCAAGAACTCAACTACGGCATCCCTGCGGCCCCGCCTAGCGGGCAGATGATGCCGCCGCCCAACGCGGCTCCCCCGACGGAGTCGTTTACGGTACCCAGAGCCCCCTATTTTGTTGTTATCCCCACCGACAACGCCAACTTGGGCAATGTCAGTAGTCAGGTGATTCAGCTGGGTACCCCGCCTGATCGCGTGCAGCAGCGCACGGCTCCCCGTGGCCCCCACGTGGCCGTTGGCCCCTTTACTGATCGAGGCCTCGCCAACCGCTGGAACGATTTTTACCGCGAGTCGGGCCTTGGCAATAGTCGCGTACACTTTGAACGGTAAGCCATGCCGTTTGAGTGGAAGGGCCAGCACCGATGAAACCTCAACATCTGCCCAGCGAAACCTCTAGGGATAGGGGTAGCGCTGGGCTTTTTGATCGGGCGCTTGACCAGGTGGTCACCGCCGAGCAAATGCGGGCCATAGAAGGGCACCTGTTTGAGCAGGGCATGCCCGTGGCCGCGCTGATGGAGAAAGTGGCCGGGCGAATTGCCGCCTGGGTGATGGCTCAGTTGCCGCTGGGGCAATACCCCCGGGTGGCAGTGGTGGCCGGGCCGGGCCACAACGGCGGCGATGCCCTGGTGGTGGGGCGAGACCTGGCGGCCCAGGGCTACGGGGTACAGGTGTGCTGCCCGACCAGCCGCCAAAAACCGCTGACCGCCGACCATCTGCGATACGTGAGCTATCTGGGCCTGCCTATCGTTGCAGATATGGCTGAGCTGGCCCCCTACGATCTGCTGATCGACGGGCTGTTTGGCTTTGGTCTAGAGCGCCCCCTAGAGGGAGCTATGGCCGCTGTGGTGGCGGCAATCAACGGGGCTGACTGCCCGGTAGTGAGCATTGATCTGCCCTCGGGGCTGCACACCGACACCGGGGCGGTGCTGGGCACGGCGGTGCGGGCCACCCACACCCTCTGCCTGGGTCTGTGGAAACGGGCCTGCCTTCAGGATGGGGCGCTGGCCTATCTCGGTCAGACCCATTTAATTGACTTTGACATTCCCCTGGGTGCGATCGCCGCCGAGCTAGACCCGCTGCCCCCGGTGCGGCGGGCGACGGCGGCCACAGTGCGGGCAAAACTGCCCCTGCCCCGCCAGCCCGACACCCACAAGTATCGGGTGGGGCAGCTGCTGCTGGTGGCCGGGTCGCGGCCCTACGCCGGGGCGGCGCTGCTGACCGCCCTGGGGGCCAGGGCCAGCGGCGTGGGCATGCTCACCCTGGCGGTGCCCGAGTCGCTGCGGCTGATGGTGGTGGCCCAGCTGCCCGAGGCGCTGGTGGTGGGCTGTGTCGAAACCGACGACGGTGCGATCGCCCACCTGCCCGACGCTCTTGATCTCAGTCGCTACGATGCGATCGCCTGCGGCCCCGGTCTCAGCCGCAGTGCCACAAACCCGATGCAAGCGGTGCTCCACAGCGCCGCGCCGCTGCTGCTCGATGCCGACGGCCTCAACCTGCTGGCGGACCTGGGGGCTGCCGATACCCTGGCATCGCGCTCGGCTCCCACGCTGCTCACCCCCCACCGGGGCGAGTTTGAGCGGCTATTCCCCGGAATCTTGGACGATGCGATGGATGCGGGGGCGGCGGCGCAGACGGCGGCAGAATGCAGCGGCGCGGTGGTGCTGCTGAAGGGGGCCTGCACGGCGATCGCCCATCCCAACGGCACCCTCTGGTACGTGCCGGAGAGCACCCCAGCCTTGGCTCGCGGCGGCAGCGGCGATGTGCTCACCGGGCTAGTCGGCGGCCTGCTGGCCCAGGGTCAGGCATCCCCAGATGCGGCTATGGATGCCGCCCTGGTCGGGGCCTGGTGGCACGGCCAAGCCGCCCGCGCCGCCGCCGCCGCCAGAACGGAGCTGGGCGTAGACGGCCCCCAGCTGGCCCAAGCCCTCATCCCAGTGCTGGCCCAGGTGCTAGCCTGAGGGGCATGGTTCTGTTGGGTTTTCTCTGTAGGGATCTAAAATCACCTTGTTTGTTTTCGATCAAATCACCCTGCCCGAGGGCTTTCGCGAGGGCGTGTTGCTGCTGGCCTACCTGCTGGCGCTGATGTGGGCGCTGGCGATCGCCGATTTGGTCACCGGGCGGCGGCTGTTGCCCAAGCTTGCCATCGAGCCGCGCAGTCTGGCGGGGCTGCCGGGCATTGCTGTGGCTCCGCTGCTCCACGGTGGCTTTGGCCACCTGGCCGCCAACTCGGGGCCGCTGGTGATTTTGGGCACCATCATTTTGCTCCAGGGGCTAGAGGTGCTGGGGCTGGTGACGGTGTTTTGCTGGCTGTTTAGCGGCGTGGGCATTTGGCTGCTGGGTCGCCCCGGCACCCGCCACCTGGGGGCCAGCGGCGTGGTGTTTGGCTACCTGGGCTTTATTTTGCTGCGAGGCTATTTTGAGCGCAGCCCAGGGGCGATCGCCGCCGCTGTGGTGGTGGGTCTGGTCTACGGCAGCGCCCTCTGGGGGCTGCTGCCGCTGCAGCGGGGCAAGTCGTGGGTGGGCCACGGGGCCGGGTTTGCGGCGGGGGCGATCATCGCCCGCCGACTGCCCATCATGCTGGAATGGGTGAGAAATAATGCAGGCTTTTAGCCCTTGCCACCAAACTTTCCCGCTTCGTTCTTCGTTCTTCCCTTTTCTCTCTTTCGCTCCATGCCCGATTCCCCCTCCCACTTCAATCCCGACGAGCTAGAGCGCTGGCGCTTTGGCTTAGCCCAGGCCAATCTCAACAACATTCTCTGCCACTGCCGCGACTGCGACGAAACCTGGATGGCCTCGGACGATGAGAACCTGGTCTGCGCCTGCGGCAGCCGCCGGGTCGAGCACATTCCCTGCTGGCAGTTCCCCGACGGTTGATGGGCGGCGGGGAATGCCGAGCAATCAGAGAAACCGGGTTTCTGCTTAGATTGTGGGTGGTGGGCCAGCCTCCGCTAGAAACCCGGTTTCTGAGACCAATTCAACGGCGTTCCTCGATTAGCTGGGCAGAGGCGGCTGGCCCTTCGGCGTGGATGGGGGCTACGCTAGGGAATACGGGCAAGGTCTGGGAGGGAATGTGAAAGGTAGGATTCTCCGCCAGCTGGGCCAAAACGGGGGCAACAGAATTGTGCCAGGTGTTGATCAGCAGTAGGAGTTTGCTGAACTCGGGGTCGCTGAGGGTGTCAATAGCTTGATGGAGGGCCAGTTTGGGGCTCATGGCAGAGGGCGGGTGAAGGCTGGGATTTAGCTCTATTGTGCCTGAGTTTGAGACTAACTGGCTATGCTAGGAGACTGGCCGGCTTCCCCGCCAGAAATCGGGGTTTTGGGCGCGAGGCAGATTACCTGAGGGCCAGATCTCTGGGTTCTTCAAGAACCCAGAGATCTTTTGTCTATCGCGGAAATAGTGTGGGTCGCGCCAGGAATTATCGCCAGGACAGTTCCCCCTTTCGAGAGCGTCGAACAGTGGCTGTAAATCAGCGCGGATATTGCGGTATCGTTTGGCTAATTTGCGAAGTTGTGCTTGAAAATCGGGGGTGACTAAGATTTGAATGGATGGATGGATCGTCAGTCATCAATGCCATCCCAGAGTTCAGAAATGGGCTTCAGGTTGCCTGCTTCAGCTTGTTGTAGGGAGATCCGCAAATGGGCAAAGATGAGTTCATTTGGATCGTCGTCAGGATCGTTGGGGGGAG
>DAIPYU010000084.1:14751-22038 GCA_036782635.1 Nodosilinea sp. CTOTU7353 | reverse complement strand
TTCACCAGCACCTACTCGGTCTACGGCAACTATGAAGGGGCCTGGGTGCACGAAGACGACCCGGCCAAGCCCGCCACCGACAACGGGCGCATTATGGTGGAAACAGAAGACACGCTGTTAGCCGCGGCTACGCCTGAGCGCAACGTCTGCATCTTTCGCCTCGGCGGCATCTACGGCCCAGGGCGAGAATTGGCCAAAATCTACCGCCGCGCCGCTGGGCAGACCCGCTCCGGCTCTGGGCACGAAGCCAGCAACTGGGTACATTTAGACGACATTGTGGGTGCGATCGCACTGGCCCAAACCCACTCCCTCAGCGGCCTCTACAACCTGGTGCAAGACGAAATCCCCACAGTACGCGATCTGATCGACCGCGTCTGCACCGCCCATCACCTAGATTCCGTACAGTGGGATCCATCACAACCCAGTGCTCGGCCCTACAACGTGCGCGTATCGAACCAAAAACTCAAGGCGGCGGGCTACGAGTTTCAGCACTCCCGCTTTGAGAGCATTTAGGGCATCGCGTTAGAAACCGGGTTTCTATTGGGGGGTGTCAATGAGCTGACAAGTGCGGCTAAGAAACCCGGTTTCTCATCGACCCACAAACTCAATGCTGGCTAAGTGCAGCCTGCCCTGAGCTGCCTGATCAAATACTATTTCCACACTGGTCACTGCCGCCAGGTCAACGCCCGCGAACTGCCCCAGGGAAATCCGCAGGGCGCTGGGGTAGAGGGGGGCCGTGGGGCCGTGGGTGGGGTCAGCCTCAAACTGTCGCAGAGCAGGCACCGTCGAGAGAATTTCGACCCGTGCTGCGTTCCCCTGCTGGTCGCGTAGCACCACCGCAAACACCGGCTGCCCCTGGGGCAAGGCCCAGGATGGATCGGGGGCAAGACGCAGTTCGACACTGCTAAAGCGACTCACATCAACGCGCTCTAGCGGCACTTGCAGCGATTCTGTAGCGGCCTCCCAGTCCAGAGTAAGCAGCGCCGGGAAGTGGGGATAGGGTCTCAATGACGGCTGGCAGTCTGTTAAAGACTCGCAGAGGGTGGCCTTTAGGCCAGCGGTGAGCATTGCCGCTGGGGCATTCTCGGCTTGGAATACGGTGTAGCGCTGGACCTCGGGAGCCACCAGAGTCGTGAGTACCGGTTGACCCAAGAGTTCCCTAGGAGCGGCTTGGTGAGGAGCCATGCCTGCCATATCGGGGGCAGCCGCAGCACCAGAGGCAGACCAGACGGTGCGCAAGAATGTCTGGGTGTACTGGCTCAGGAATGTCTCTTGGGCCACTCTCGATAGGCGATCGCGCGATCGCTGCGGGTTACACAGCGGCCCATTGTTGGGCTGGCGGTAATAGTCATCCTCCGCCACCGCCGCGTTGAAAAAGTTGTGGTTGGCCCCCGGCAGCAGCAGGCCTAAAACCGGCGTGGTGCGGGGCTGCTGGCGGGCCATTTCGACATAGTAGAGGCTGCTGAGATCAAAAATATCGCGATCGCACCCCCCTGCCATCACCACCGTCGGCACATCTGGCAGGGCGTAGGCATCGGGGCGCTGGGCGATGGGGTAGCTGCGGGTGGGGCTGACCAGCACCAGAGCCGTGATCGGGCCGAGGCCAGTGGCGATCGACTCTCCCGCTGCGGCCCGGCGAATAGCGCTCAGAGCGGCGGCACCGCCCCCCATCGAATGGCCCACCAGGGCCAGACGCGCCAGGTCAACTCGGCCCGTCAGCGGCAGGTCAAACCCCACCGCATCGCCCCGATGGGCCTGGGCCAACCGGGTGAGATGGGCATCAATAATTTGACCACTGCGCTGGTCAGCTAGCTCATTGCGGGTGTCGGCGGTGGCCCCGTAGGTTTCAGTAAAGGCGGCGTTTAAATTGGGGATGATCACGCCATAGCCCGCTTCGGCCAGGGTCTGAGCCAGGTAGGCAAAGCCCAGGTCAAACCGGGGTTCGGGTGCGCAGGGCCAATCGCTGATACCGCCGGGTTGAAAGTGACAGCCGGCGTGGCGACCGTGGAGCACGATCACCCAGGGCACCGGAGCTGCGCCAGCGGGCAGGGCGATCGCCCCCGTCAGCGCCAGCGGCAGGGTGTCCACCTCCACTCCGCTCTGGGTCAGGGTTATATCGCCCAGGTCGTAGGGCCATACCCGCGAAAAATCCGCCAGATCGGGGGCGAGGGTTGAGGCTGGTGGCGGTGCGATCGCCTGCCCTGGCCCCAGCCCCAGCGCCAAACTGAGCCCCACTAGCGCTAAAACTATTCTGCCATCCCTGGATTTGTAGCCCCGCCGCCAGACCCCAAGCCCCGCCAAGATGTCGCCTGGTCTAATAGCCGTAGCTCCAGCGGGCCCGGTAGCCACGCACGTCGATATGGGTAAACACCGAAGAACTGGCCAATCCGCCCCGGCTACCCCACCAGGGGTTAAGCCGCGCATAGACATCAGAACACCGCACCCCGGGCACCACAAAGTCCACCGCATCGCCCGTTAGGTGGCGCGACACACGGGCACCGCCCACCGCTCTGTTAGTGGCAGGGTCGCGGTACCAGGAGTTGATTTGCAGCGGCTTATCGCCGTACATCTTGCGGATCTGCTCCATCACATCGGCGACTTTAAGAATGCCGTGAACCACCCCGGCGTTAGCCGGGCGGCGGTAGCGCCCCGTAGAGCGGTTGACGTGCAGCGCCTCGCCCCAGGTAAAGTTGCCCCGCACCCCGTAGCGGTTTTTGGGCTGAATGGGGTCGTTAGAGTAGTAGGTGCCCGAAAAGCCAGGCAAGGTCAGCGGCATGCCTCGATCAGCTGGGTTGGCGGGCTGCCCCGGCCCCTGGTCTTTGGGGTGATTGCCAATTTCGGTGCCCGAGATCTGAATGTCGGGCACGTAGGCATGCCAGGTGGTGCGGTTTTGAGGGCCGAGAAAAGCGCCCTGCAAGGCCACTCGCACATGGTTTTTATCGGGCTGGGCGTAGGAGTTGAGCAAAAATACCGTGCCCTTTTTCACCAGCACTTTGTCTGGGTCACCCAACTGGCTCGACTGCGCCGGCTCTGACTTAAAAATTGTGTCGCCCACCACTTCCAGAGTTTCGCGGTTGCCGTCAATTTTGACGTCGGGGCGATAGACGTACCACTTGGTGTTGACTTCGACTCCCACCACGGCATCGGCTAGTTCTACCTCGTAGTGGTCGCCCGCCGCTGGCTTGAAGGCCAGCAGACTGAGCTGGGTGCCGTTTTTGACAAATACCTTTTGAGATTCGCTCAGCTGCGACGATATTTTTGGCTCGGCTTTAAAGAGGGTATCGCTCACCACCCGCAGCCGGACGCCGGTCAGCACGTCAATGTCTGGGGTAAAGACAAACCAGGTGCGGTTGGTCTGATCGCCTAGGCTGGGTTCGAGCAGCTGCACCTGCCAGTGATTTTTGCCGACATCGATGTAGTGCTGAATGTTGAAGGTCGTACCGTTGGTAACCAGCACCTTTTCGGCGTCGGTTAGCTCGCTGGCTAGATTGGGTTGGAGCTTAAAGAAAGTGGTGCTTTTGACGCGCAGGGTGAAGCTCTTGGTGGGTTCAGGGGCGGGGGTGCCGCCCGAGCCAGATGCTGCGCCACCCGCAGACGGGGGGGGCTCGCCGCCCGCAGGCGGCGTGGCTTCTCCTCCCACAGGCGGTGTGGTTTCTGCTCCCACAA
This sequence comes from Nodosilinea sp. CTOTU7353, assembly GCA_036782635.1. Classification (GTDB taxonomy): domain Bacteria; phylum Cyanobacteriota; class Cyanobacteriia; order Phormidesmidales; family Phormidesmidaceae; genus Nodosilinea. The sequence goes on along the minus strand of DAIPYU010000084.1, from coordinate 18,372 downwards.
TCGGCGTGGCTTCTCCTCCCACAGGCGGTGTGGTTTCTGCTCCCACAATCGGTGTGGTTTCTCCCCCCGCAGACGGCGGGGTTTCTGCTCCCACGGGCGGCGTGGTTTCTTCGTCAGGTGAGGAAATAATTTCTTCGGGGGGAGTGATTGCTGGAGGTGGTTGGGCGCTTCCCCCAGCGGCACCGGCCTGCTCCGGCTCCGGTGCTCCAGTGCCGATGGAGACGGTCATCGCCAGGGGAGAATCTGACCGCAGAAACCAGTCTCGCATGCCCTCAACGTTGAGCACCTGCTCCTTGGGATTGCTAGAGGACGGTCGCTTCTGGATGCGAGAGATCCACTGGTTTCCCTGCATTAGGTAAAAAGCTTCTTCGGTTTCCTTAACCCAGGTACCCATGGTGGTCACTCCCTTAGACACAGTCCCGTAGACATATTGGCGGCTAACGCAGAGATTGCCACCTAGCTAAGAATAGTAGAGTCTAATAGACGATGTGGCGCAGTTTTATCGCCCAATGCCCCAGGTTTTTAGCCAGAGCCGCCAGCGGATGAGTCGGCCTGCAGGCTAGTCAGAGGCTGACTGAGCACCGGGGGCACTGACGGGGGCACTGACGGGGGCACCTAGAACGTGGGCGCTTAGATCGGTGCGTCCGGTTTCTAGAAAGCCCAGGGCTGCCAGGTCGGGCGCGGTGTAGCCCCTGAGGTGGCCCCAGCTTCGATAGATCAAGGGCAGGGCGGTGCTGCCAATTAACAGGGCGATCGCCAGGCTCAGCGCCCCATCCACCCAAAACCACTGAAACAGGGCTATGCACAGCGCCCCGACAATCACCCCAATGGAGCTGGCCAGATCGGCCACCACATGCAAAAACGCTCCCCGCAGATTCAGCGACCCGTCGCCCTGGCCATGCAGCAGCCAAACCCCAAAGCCGTTGATGCCCAGGCCCACCAGGGCGGTGCCCACCATTGGGCCGCTGACCAGGGCGGTGGGGGGCGCGTTGAGGTGCTGCCAGGCTTCTAAAGAAATTAGCGCCGCCAGGGCCAACAGCCCCACCCCGTTGATCAGCGCCGCCACCGCCTCTAGGCGCGGCTGGCCCGGTCGGGGGTGGGCTAGGGTGAGTCGGGTCAGCCAGCTGGCCGATAGGGCTAGGCCAATGGCCCCCACGTCGGTGAGCATGTGCCCCGCGTCAGACTGTAGCGACAGACTGTGGCTGTGGCTGCCCACCAGCCATTCCACCACCGCAAATCCCAGCACCAGACTGAGAAACAGACCTAAACGTTTCCTGTCGGCGGCATCTAGGCCGCAGCGACAGGGCAGAGATGGGTCGGGGTGAACAAAAGACAACATGGAGAAAACTCTAAAGGTCGCAGGGTGAATGATGCGTCTACGCATTCTGGCATAGCTCCGAGGTTATGGAAGCCTGGGTAGACAGTTTTCCCAGCCTCCCCCACCCCTGCCCTCTCACTCTTTACCCCTTACTCTTTACCCCTCACTCTTTACCCCTCACTCCTTCACTCTTCACCCCTCCCAACCCCATCATCGAGTTCACCCTCGGATACACCACCGGGTGCTCCGCCAGTGCCTCTTTGGCCCGCCGTAGAATGTCGGTGCGAAAGGCTGGTTCATCGCGAATATCCATCGGGTAGGCCCGCAGCTTGAGGTGGCTGCCCCAGGGCATTTCGGCTAGCACCACTACAATTGGCAGCTTGAGCTGTACAAAGCGGCTGCTGTAGGCGGCCTGGTAGAGAATATCGGTGATGGCCTGCAAGTCAGCCTCATGGTCAACATAGAAATCGGTCACCACCTGGGCCTCTAGGCTACCGCTGTTGGCGTTGACAACGGGGTCATTCCAGGTAACGCTGTGGGGAATGGTGACCAGGTCATCGTCAAAGGTGTGCAGGCGAATGCCCCGCAGCCCGTAGCTCACCACTTCACCGTAGTGGTCGCCAATGGTGACGCGATCGCCCACCCGGTAGGGAGCCTCAAACAGGGCCACCACCCCAGCAATGATCGAGGTGGCGTAGTCTTTGAAGGCAAAGCCCAGGGCCACCGCAATGGTGCCCGTGATCGCCACCAGGTTTTGCCCCGAAAGGTTAAAAAACAGTCCCAGAATGTGGGCAATCAGGGCAATCAGAATGATCCCCTTCCACAATGGGATCGACTGCTTAATACCGAGCCGAAACTGCTTTGGCACCCGCTCTGAGAGCCAGTTGACCAGGCTTTGCACCCCGGTCAGCAGGGCGTAGGCCAGCAGCAGGCTGATCACCGCATTGACGATGCGGTTGACGGAAATTTCCCGCAGCAGGGCATCTACGGCGTCGTCGGTTTCCCGCAGGCTGTCAATTTGAGCCAGACGGCACCACAGATTCCCCAGATTAAGACGTAGCAGTAGGGGGGCGATCACGAATTTTCCTCAGTGAGAAAGTTGTTGGTATCGAGTTCGGTATAGAGCCGCGAGTAGTAGGCCGGTTGAATGCTCAGCCCTGCCTGCCTCAGGCGCAGCAGACCCGCCTGCCGCAGCATCTGTACCTGCACGTGCACCATGCTTTCGGGCTGACCTAGGCTGATGGCCAGATGCGATCGCGCCATTACCCCGTGCAACATCAGCGCGTGGATCACGTAGTGGTCTGGGGCTTCTAGATCAGGTAAGGAGGGTAGGGCAGACTGCACCTGGCGCAGGGGCACCGGCAGCGGCTGGCCCTGGTCGGGGATCTGGGGTTGTTCTGGCCGGTCAGACTGTTGCAGCCGTAGCGACCTGAGCCACAGCGATCGCGCCACCTCGGGTCGCCCCTCGCACAGATCGGCAAAGGTCGACCAGGAGATATCGCCCAGCGCCGAGGACGACTCATCGGTTTCAGAGAGCGGCTGGCCCAGGGTCTCAGCCAGGGGGGTAAGCCAGTCGCGGAGGGCGTCGCGATCAAGTCGGGGGAGGGGGCATGTGTAGTTGAGGTAGGCCTCTACCTGGCACACTCGGCTTAGAAACGTCCAGGCCCAGGTGTTGCTAGGCATCACCCAAAAGTAGTTTGGCTGGGCGCTAACGGTGTCGCGCAGCCACTCTATGCCCCGCCAGCCGCCGATGCAGCGTAGGTAGCACTGTTCTAGGGGCGGCAGCACTATCACCCGCTGGCGGCGAGCCAGGTCGTCCGGGTCATCTGGGTCGTCGTCATCGCCCCGCTCCGCCGCTTGCAGTCGGGCCAGCGCCTCAGCCAGCTGAGCCTCAATTGAGAGAGGATCCGCTGGGCGCATCTTCCAGGGCAGAGGTCGCACAATATCTAGGCTGGCTGTCAGATCGGGGGCATAGTCGGCGGTCAGCGCCGCGTCTAGCACAGCGGCGATATTGTCCACGGGGCTGCCCAGCAGCACCAAGTTGTTGGGGGCGTCGAGGTCGCATTGCCAGGCGGCGATCGCCTCGGCAATCTGATCCGCCACGGCGGTGAGGTAGGCGGCTGGGTAAGGTAGCGCCCGCAATCGCCGCTGTACCTCCACATCCCACACCGAGGGCAGAGAGCAAAGCCCTTCCTCAGAGAGCTTAGAGGCCGTCTTGGCCCGCAGCAGCCCTGACTGCACCTGACTGACCACGTTTTTAAACAGTTTGCGAACCATAGAGATAAACAATAACGATGCCGCCC
>DAIPYU010000084.1:1192-14651 GCA_036782635.1 Nodosilinea sp. CTOTU7353 | reverse complement strand
ACCACGTTTTTAAACAGTTTGCGAACCATAGAGATAAACAATAACGATGCCGCCCCTCTGGCGCAACCCTCTGGCGCAACCCTCTGGCGCAACCTGACCGGCATAACTCTTCCCGCCACCCCCAGGGCAGCATGGCCCGAGCGACCTAAAATCTAGAGATAGCTTACTGTTGAACCCAAACCAATGACCGTTCTCAAGCTGCTGCTAGTCCGCCACGGCCAGTCGGTGGGCAACACCGAGGGCCGCATGGAGGGGACGGGTTCTACCGGGCTGACTCCCCTCGGTGAGCAGCAGTCGCGGCGGCTGGGCCAGCACCTAGCCGATAGCGACTGGCACCCCACCCACCTCTATTGCAGCCCCTTAGCGCGAGCCACCGCCACGCTGGCCTGGCTGATCAGCGGGTTTAAAGACGCCAGACCACAAAATCCTGAGTCCCCGGCAATGTTCCCCAACCCCTCCGGTGCTGGGGAACTGGCTGGCCAGATCACCCTCATCCCAGGTCAGGCCATCTCCACAGATCTGCGCGACGACCTGAAAGAATACGACTCCGGCATTTTCACCGGCCTGACCTGGGCCGAGGCCAGCCAGCGCCACCCCGACCTCTGCCACCAGCTCGAAACCAGCCTTGACTGGCTGCCCATTCCCCAGGCCGAAACCCTCGAAGCGGGGCAGGCCAGGGCGCAGCGGGTGGTCGATCACCTCATTGATCAGCACCGTAACGGCGATCGCCTCCTCGTCATCAGCCACCAGTGGATTTTGCAGCAGATCATCGCCCGGCTGCTGGGCTGCGATCGCGCCTGGGGCCTGCCCATGACCAACACCGCCTGCTTCGAGTTTTGGGTTGACCGCGATCGCTGGCCCCAAACCGGCCCCAACCGCTTCAATACCGAACTCTGGCGCATCCAGCAGTTCAACACCACCACCCACCTCCAGAGGCCAAGATGATTTTGGATCTAAGATTTTGGATTTACCCCTCACCCCTCCCCCCTCCCCTCATCCACTCTCCTCCTCAACGGATCTGGGCAGACACATAGGTCTGCCCCTACCCATCCACCCATTCACTCACCTACCCACCCCCTCACCCACTCTCCTTCACCGCCGCCCCGATATACATCACCCGCCTATCGTCATCAAAGCGGGCCTCAAACCTGCCCGTCGCCTGATACAGCCGATAGGCCGCAACAATTTCGCCCACGGTGCTGCCAAACAGATTGAAACCATCCATCTTGGCTTCCCCAAAGCCCGCCTGGGCCAGCATGGCGCTCAGCTCGTCGGGAGTGATGAACTTCTCCCAGTCGTGGATGCCCGCCGGAATCTGGCGCAGGATATTCTCCAGCAGCCAGATCATGACTAAGCGCGATCGCGCCGTGCGGTTGATCGTGTCAAAGCAAAACAAGCCACCGGGCCGCAGCACCCGACTAATTTCCTTCACTGATCGCAGCGGGTCAGCCACGTGCTCCAGCACATCCACGCAGATCACCACGTCAAAGGCTGCCGCCTCAAAGGGCAACTCCTCTGCCATGCCACAGCGGTAGGTAATCGGCAAGCCCCCGGCCTCAGCATGGGCCTGAGCTGCCGCAACACAACGCGCCGACTGGTCTAGGCCCCACACTTGGGCCTGCTGGCGAGCCAAAAATTCACAGGTAAACCCGCCGCCGCAGCCCACATCTAGCACCCTCAAGCCTTGCCACTGCGGTATCAGCTGGTCAAAATATTTAAACCGCAGCGGGTTCAGGCGGTTTAGCGGCGCAATGGTGGCGGTTTCATCCCACCAGCGGGCGGCCTGCTCGTCGTAAAAAGCGAGATTGTTGCGTTGTGTAGCCAAGGTTTTTCCCTAAAAATTTTTCCTAAAAATCTTTCCCAGAAATTTCACGCACCGGGCCATCCGATTTGGCTCCTGCCCCTGGCCAATATACGCACATTTAGAAAAGCTGGATGTGAGCATCCAATTACAAACAATTAGAAGACCTGAATGTGAGCATCCAAAATGTAGGCATCGGTGAGCTGGGGCACCCCCGCCGAGCTGGCCGGTTGCAGCCGCAGCCGCTGCCTCACCACGCAGCTGACTAAATCATCCACCGCGCGGCTGCCAGTACTCTGCAACAGCCTGGCGTTAGAAATTTCGCCGCTGGTTTCAACTCGCACCTGCATTTGCACTGAGACAGTCGTCATGCCGACCAGCAGGGCATCTAGATTGGCAGGGCCGCAGCTTGAGGCCAGGGGCTGCATTTCAATGGCGGCGCTGCCCAGCAGCTGGGGCGCTGTGTCAGGAATATCTCTGCCGCTGGGGTCGAGGCGCAGGCCCACCGGCACCACCTGCCCACCCCGACCCGCTTCGCCCCCTGGAGCCGGTGCCCCGGTGCTGGGCGGTATCTCGGCAGTTGCTGGCGGTGAAGCCCCCTGGGGCGGCGTTTCTACCCTGGGCAGCGCTTCCCCCGGGGGCGCGTCTACCCTGGGCGGCGCGTCTACCCCAGGGGGCCTGCTGACCTCGGGCGCGGGCGCAGTTGGCAGGGCCGGGGGAGACGGGGCGGGGCGGGGCGGCGCAGGGCTAACGGCGGCGGGCGGCGTAGCTGAGGCGGGACGGGGCGCAGGGGCTACGGGTGAGCTATCGACCGGGGGGGCCGCTAGTTCAGCCGACGGATCGGTAGCGGTCTCTGCTGGGGGGCGCACCGGGGCTGGGTCTACCCTGGGGGGCGCGGTATCGGGTGGCGTGGTCTGGGCCGCCATGGGCGCAGGGGCATCAGCATCGGCTGTCGAGGTGGTGGCCTCCGGCTCGGCCCCCGTGTCTGCTGTCGGTTGGCCGGGGGCAGCCTGGTCAGAGGGTAGCGTCACCAGCTGAATTGGCAGCGGTGCCACTGCCCCCTCGGGTAGCGTCGGGGTTTGAATGGCAAGGGTGCGAATTAGCCCCAGGGCCAGGCCGTGGGTCAGTACCGAGGCCACAGCGGCCACGGGCCACAGCAGTCTCGGGTCGCGGTGGCGGCTAATGGTGGTGAGAAATGAGAAATTAGCCATAGCTAGCGGTGCCTCGGCCTGGGCAAACTATACCCAGTCCAGCTTGGGATCTGTAGTTTTCCCCCGGGCAAAACCTCACGTCTGGACTTGGATGAGATTGATTTATTACAAGACATCAGCGTCGATACCAATCTACAGATTGACCGCGAGAGGTTGACTGCGAGCAAAAAAAATCGGCAGCGAGAAAAATCATTCCTTAGATCGTACCCGTTGGACAGGTCTACGGGGGTATGGGAAGGGTATATTTACTGCTATGGCTAGGCGCAAGTGGTGTTTGCCGCAGAGGTTCATGGTACAGGCCGACAAAAATATCCCCCCCCTGCCGGCCTCGGCAGCCCCTCAAATGCTAGTTCGCCCGGCCAGTCTGCGCGATATTGAGCGGTTGACCGATGTGCTGACCGCTAGCTTTTACGGCTGCGACGGTTGGCGGCAGTGGGTGTATCCCTTCATTCGGCTGGGCATCCAAGAAGATCTCAAGCAGCGTCTGAGGGCGCAGTCGCCCCGCTATGCCTGCTTAGTGGCGGTGTCTGTGCCCTCAGACGGGGCCATTGATGTCTGTGAAGAGGCGATCGCGGGCACGGTGGAAGCCTCGCTGCGTCAGCCCTGGCCCTGGCAGGGCGATCGCCATCTCTATATCTCCAACCTGGCAGTAGATCAGAGCTTTAGGCGACAGGGCATTGCGACGCTGCTGCTGCAATCCTGCGAGCAGGTGGCGCAGCGGTGGCAGCTGGGCGAGCTACGCCTCCACGTCATGGAAGATAACCTGGCCGCTAGGGCACTCTATTTCAACGCCGGATTTGCCCTGGTGCAGGCCGAAGATTCTCCGGCCTCCTGGCTGGGGCTACAGGCCCGTCGGCTGCTGCTGCGCAAGGTGCCTGCTCCCCCTCCTCACCCAGAGGCGGCAAATGGTAGATTCGGCATGGACCGGTAACTTTACACAAACATCAAACTCCCAGGGGAGAAATTTATCCCTACTTCAACGCAGCTAAATACTTCTGAGGGAGGCACTCCGACGTTTACCTTAGAATGAAGGCCTGAGTATTTTGACGGCCATATCTCAGAATGCTGGCTCAGGTCGCGGTTATCAGGCCGCAGTTAACCGAGTTGTTCTCACTATGATGGGGCGGGGATGATCTCCAACTTTCAGCAAAATGCCTCGGGATCAGGTGAAGGGCATTTCCTGCGCGCCTCCAGCATTTTTGCGGCCGCCCAAACTATTCGTCCCTATGCTGTGACCCCACTCTCCCATCCCTTTTTTGAGTCCACCTTGTCAATGTCAGAAGACGACGACATTCTGGCGAAGATTCGCGGCGACGATCTATGGGTGGTCAACAGCCGCCGCCGCAACGGGCTGATTATTCACAAAGAGTTTTATACAGAGTTTGCTGGCCCCGGTGCCGCTGTGGGCGGTGGTCTCGATGCCGACTGCCGCGCGGTGATTCCTCTGGGCAGCCTGTCGCTGATTGCTCCTGACTCTGCCGAGGCTCAGCAAAAAGCGCTCAAGATTCGCTTGCAATGGGTGCGGCTCACCCAAAACTTCACCGACAAGCCGGTGCCAGTTGATCGCGCCCAGCTGATTTTGGAGCAGTTTAAGAGCTACTTTGACCAGAGCATTGTCGACAAGGTGCCCGACGAAGCCTTTGCCCTGCTGGTGGGGGTGCTGCCCTACACCATTCGCCGCGCTCGCGCCCTGGTGTAGGGGCATTGCATGCAATGCCCCTACACCAGGGGTTTAAACAAGAGGTTTAAATCTGCTGCATGTGGGTCAGGGTGCGCTGATTTTCTGCCGGCGTGCCAATTGTAATTCGCAAACCGCCGCCCGTGTGGCGCACCAGGGTGCCCTGGCGGCGCAGACCATTAAACCAGTGCTCTAGCTCTGTATTGACAGACTGACCCGACGGTACCGAGGGCCGTCCGTAGAGAAAGTTGGCGTCGCTGGGCCAGAGGTGCAGGGGGGTGTGCTGGGCGATCGCCGCCGCCAATTCTCGCCGCTGCTGTTGAATCTTGGGCACTATTGCCAGCAGTTCTGACCGATGGGCCAACGCCAGTTGGGCCGCCGCCTGGGTGAGGCTGGGCAGGTTGTAGGGCAGGCGCACCTTCTCTAGGGCCTGGGTGAGGGCCGGGTTGGCCACGGTGTACCCCACCCGGTAAGCCGCTAGGCGAAAGGCCTTCGAAAACGTTCTCATCACCACCCAGTTGGGGCGCGTCAGCACCTCTGCCACGGTGGTCTGCTGGCTAAATTCAAAATAGGCTTCGTCTACCACAACTAAAATTTCAGGGGGCAGAGACTCTAGCCAGTCCACTTCGGCGGCGGTCAGGGCGTTGGCGGTGGGTGAGTTGGGGTGCACCATAAACACCACTCGCACAGGCGCTGCCTGGGGCTGGGCGATCGCCTGCTGTGCCGCCGTCAGATCGACCTCAAAAGTCTCCTCACTGCGGCCTACTGTCACCACGGGTATGCCCAGGGTGCGGGCCAAAATGCCGTACATCGAGAAGGTGGGATTGGCGACGAGCACCGAGCCTTCGCCGCCCACGCAGGTGGCGATCAGCAGCGAGCGAATCAGCTCATCAGAGCCGTTGCCCACGGAAATATGGTCGGCGTTGAAGGCGGATCCATCAGCAGATTCGCTGACGTACTGGGCGATCGCCCCCTTCAGCGACCCGTGGCCGCCATCGGGGTAGCGGTTGGCGGCGATGTTGTGGTGCAGTTGCCAGGCCAGCTTTTCCTTCAGCGCCTCGGGCAGGTCGTAGGGGCACTCGTTGGTGTCGAGAATATCTAGGCTGGCGGGGGACAGGTCATCTGTGGGCTCTAGATGGGGGGTGTAGGCCGTCAGCCCCACCACCGCCGATCGCAAAAAGGGCAAAGACATGGAGAATGCAAGTGCAGTAACCCCACCATTATTGCAGAGCCAATAGGGCGGCTAGGGATATGGGGATTAGCGGTATACTTTTGCCAACTCGGCTGGTTGCCTCTATTCTGGCGCTTTGGAACTAGAGGAGTACACTGGGAGGGGTAGGCACTTAGCCTTCAACCGCTGCAAAATCAAGGCCCGAACCGCAGACCACCATGCTAGATGCACTGATCGTATTTTCATTTATCCTAGCCGGGGCGGGCATTGGGTTCTACAGTATTGAGCTGTTGCCCCAGCCGATTTTGCAGCAGGTGACCAATATTGAGGCCCTGGGTGCGGTGACCGCCGTGTTTGGTGGGCTAATTGGCACCGGGCTGGGCCTGGTCATGCAGACCAGCTACCGCCGCCTAGAGCGCCAGATCAAAGAACTTCCCCCCGATCGCATTCTCACCCGTGCTGTGGGCCTGGTGCTGGGCCTGCTGATCGCCAACCTGATGCTGGCCCCGCTGTTTTTGCTGCCGATTCCCTCAGAGTTTGGCTTTATTAAGCCGATGACGGCGGTGCTGGGCAGCGTGCTGTTTGCCGTGTCGGGCATGAACCTGGCCGATACCCACGGGCGATCACTGCTGCGACTGATCAGCCCCGGCACGCTGGAGTCGACCCTGGTCTCTGAGGGCACCCTCAAACCCAGCAAAACCAAGGTGCTCGACACCAGCTGCATTATCGATGGCCGCATTGAGGGGCTGATGGATACGGGCTTTTTGGAGGGGCAGCTGCTGGTGCCCCAGTTTGTGCTGCAAGAGTTGCAGCAGGTGGCCGACGCCAGCAACGACCAAAAGCGCGATCGCGGCCGGCGCGGCCTCGATGTGCTCAACCGCATCCGTGAGTCGTACCCCAATCGCCTGCTAATCAACTCCGTCGATTTTGACGATATTCCCACCGTCGATGCCAAGCTGGTGAAGCTGGCCCAAGAGCTCAACGCCATGCTGCTGACCAACGACTACAACCTCAATAAAGTCGCCAGCTTTCAGGATGTCGAAGTGCTCAACATCAATGACCTGGCTCAGGCAATTCGCCCCGCCTACCTGCCCGGCGACGACATTGACCTGAAGATTCTCAAGGAGGGCAAAGAGCCGTCCCAGGGGGTGGGCTACCTCAACGACGGCACGATGGTGGTGGTCGAAGAAGGCCGCGGCTACATTGGCGAAGAGCTGGAGGTGGTGGTGACGGGGTCGCTGCAAACATCCGCTGGCCGCATGATCTTTGCCCGCCCCAAGACTTCAATGGTAGCGTCGTAGGTGATATTGTCAAATTAGGGCCAAATCTCTCCAAACACATCAATTGGGCTGTAGATCCTTCGACCGCCATAGGCTTTAAGGCTGTACGAAATATCATACCGAACGATGCTAAAGGTTGATTTAGGGGGAACAATGCCAACGAATCAGGTTTTACAAGCCACCTATCATGACGGCAGCTTAGTGCTGGAAGAAAAGCTAGATGCAGTCTGGGAGGGCAAGAAATTAAAAATTATTGTCCTAGAAGATACTGTTCAGGCCAAAGGTGAAGACGATGTGCTCCTAGAGGAAAGAAAACAGAACTTCTTGGAAAAACTCCGCCGCTACTCGTTCAAACTGCCTAAAGATTACCAGTTCAACCGAGAAGAACTCCATGAGCGATAGAGTTCTTCTCGATACCAATATTTAGGTAGCTTTTATATCCATGAAGCCACTTCAGCGTATGTAGCAAAAGCTGTTCAAATTAATATTCGTCATGGCTATTCCTATTGGGACAGTTTGCTGATCGCAACAGCCCTACTCAGTGATTGCAGTATTCTTTACTCAGAAGACATGCAGCACAACCAGGTGATTGAAGGAAGGCTAAGGATCGTCAATTCTTTTACTTAAATCGATGTTTAAACGACCTGTCCATACTCTGGATACTCTGCGGCGTAAGTTGGCCAACTATTCCTGAAGCCTGACACCCTCGGCCAGGGTTGTTGTATTTCTACCAGCTAATGCTAGGTAACCCATTGCTCCATCGAAAACCCTGCGGCACAACAATGGGGTACGATCAGCATCGGTCTTTTATCACTACTACCATGACCGCCCGCATTGAGCTGACCGACGCTACCCCGCACCAAACCCTCACTCTAGAGTTTCCGCCTGAAGGGGTAGCTCTCACGGGCCGGGTGCGGGTGCCGGGAGACAAGTCAATTTCTCACCGATCGCTGATGTTAGGGGCGATCGCCCAGGGTGAAACTCGTATTCAGGGGCTGCTGCTGGGCGAAGACCCGCGCAGCACCGCCGCCTGCTTTCAGGCCATGGGCGTCACCATGTCATCGCTTGAAGACGAGTGGGTGACGGTGCAGGGGGTGGGCCTGGGCAATTTGCAAGAACCCGCCGACGTGCTCAACGCGGGCAACTCGGGCACCACCCTGCGGCTGATGCTAGGGCTGCTGGCGTCGCACCCCGATCGCTACTTTGCGGTCACGGGCGATGGCTCCCTGCGATCGCGCCCCATGGATCGAGTCATCAAACCCCTCACCCAGATGGGCGCCGAGATCTGGGGTCGACAAAACAACCGCCTTGCTCCCCTGGCGGTGCGAGGGCAGGCCCTCAAGCCGATCCACTACCACTCCCCCGTGGCCTCGGCCCAAATCAAGTCCTGCATTCTCTTAGCTGGGCTGCTGACCGAGGGGGAAACTACCGTCACCGAGCCGAGCCTGTCGCGCGACCACAGCGAGCGCATGCTGCGGGCCTTTGGGGCCAATATTTCGGTAGACCCCGACACCTGTAGTGTCACCCTGCACGGCCCCGCTACCCTCACCGGGCAAACCGTAGTGGTGCCCGGCGACATTAGCTCCGCCGCCTTTTGGCTGGTGGCCGGGGCCATTACCCCTGGCTCCGAACTAGTGGTCGAGAATGTCGGCATCAACCCCACCCGCACCGGCATTCTGGATGCGCTCCAGGCCATGGAGGCCGATATTACCCTAGAGAATCTCCGCGAGGTCACCGGGGAACCCGTGGCCGACCTGCGGGTGCGCCACAGCCGCCTTAAGGCCGCCCACTTCAGCGGCGACCTGATTCCTCGCATGATTGACGAGATTCCTGTTCTGGCGGTGGCAGCGCTGTGCGCCGAGGGCACCACCGTGATCACCGACGCCGCCGAGCTGCGGGTAAAAGAGTGCGATCGCCTCAGCGTCATGGCCAGCCAGCTGGCTAGCTTGGGTGCTCGGGTCGAAGAACAGCCCGACGGGCTGACAATCCACGGCGGTAGCCGCCTTACAGGTGCCATCGTCGACAGCTACACCGACCATCGCATCGCCATGGCCATGGCGATCGCCGCCCTCAGAACCCAAGGGGTGATGACTGTGCAGCGGGCCGAGGCCGCCGCCGTGTCATACCCCAGCTTTAGAGCTACCCTGGCTCAGCTCTGTGGCCTCAGCCCCGACACCCCACCGCTCAGCTAGTTGGTCAAAATTAGTGGGTCAAAGCCATATTCCATCCCCAAACCATGACTTAGGGCGTTACCCTGGGCACACTCTAACCAAGCCCCAAAGGTTTAGCCAAAAGGCTCGACGTTCTAAAGAAGCGATGTGACAACCGTTGAAAAACTTTGTCAACAGTCTCACCACTTATATGGCCCTCAGCCCCGACATGGTGGCCCGACACCGGGTCAACCAATGGCTGCGATCGCGCCCCTGCCTCACCTGCGAGCAGTGGTTCATTCGCTATTGGACCCCGCCCGCCCTGCCCCGCGCCCTGCCTAAGCCGCTAATTGACTTTGCTTACCAGCAGCTCCAGGCCTACTCTGGCCTTGAGATTGGTCGCGTGCAGCCCACCGATCACCTGGTTGACGACCTCGCCTTTCCGGCGGTGTGCTGGTTTGACTGGGGCATTACCCTGTGCGAAGACTTTTACGAAACCTTTGGCCTCGACATTAGCGAAACCTTTGACGAAACCCAGCTCTTCACCTTCGCCGACTTGATCACCTTCCTTGCTCAGCAGCTAAGTGCCCAAGAAATGAAGGCATGAGGCAGATGCGGTAGAGTCTAAAGTAGCAGCGTATCTCCCAATACGCTACTGAGCCGCGCGCAAGGACTTTTCCCATGAGCCTGAAAGATCGCATCAGCGACGACATCAAGACCGCCATGAAAGCTAAAGATAAGGTGCGTCTAGAGACGGTGCGCAGCGTTAAAAAGGTCATTCTCGAACGGGAGTCGCTAATGCGTCCCAGTGGGCAAGAGGCCCTCACCCCCGAGCAAGAGCTAGAGGTGCTCACCCAGCTGGCAAAACAGCGCAAAGATTCGATTGAGCAGTACCAAAAGGCGGGCCGCGAGGATCTGGCGGCCCAAGAGGCGCAGGAGTTGAGCATTCTTGAAGAATATCTTCCCCAGCAGCTCAGCGACGCCGAGGTAGAAGCGGTGATTGACGGGCTAATCGCCCAAACCGGAGCCTCGTCGCCCAAAGATATGGGTAAGGTGATGGGGCCGGCTATGCAGCAGCTCAAGGGGCGCGCCGACGGGGGCAAGGTGCAGGCGTTAGTTAAGGCTAAGCTGGCAGGCTAGACGGTCCGCCAATGCATGAATGTGCCAACGCCCTATAGTCTTCCCTGTTGCCTGAGCCTGGCATCAGCCCGGAGGATAAAGATATGGTGTGCTGCCCCCCTGATCGACCGTTGTTTCGGCGCTGTCTTGGGGGTTATAGGCCATCTGCAAACGCTGTAATCAGCTGGTCAAGGTAGCCGTTGACAAGCTGGGCCGCCTCTTGGGGCAGGGTCGCGGTGATTTCGCCCTGAAGGCTGCGGTAGGCATCAATGGCGGAGCTTTCCTTGTGCAGAGCGCGGGTGATGTTTTGCATCCACAGGACGTATTCTTCGACAAAGCCGTCCGGGTTTTCGAGCAAGATTGCTTTGGCAATGCACTCCAGGGTGTAGAGCATATCGCGCTGACATTTGGCCCCGTGCTCTTGAATCACTGCCCGGTGGCCAGTGGCGGTGAGCGTTTGCAGGGCCTTGGTTACCAGGACTTCGCCTTCGTCTTTGAGGCGGGCATAGGTTTTAAAGCGAGAGTCGAAGGAGGCAACAAACTGGGCCAGGGGACGCAGCTCTGCATCGCTGAGGTAGCGACCGTCAGATTGCTGAATAGAGTCTAGTAGGGAAGTATTCATGGCGATGGGCGGGTTTCAACCGAGGGGAAATAGCTGCCTTTAATCTGCCCAAAATGTCGTGATAGTTAACGTTGATTGACCTTGAAGAGTTTTGACTAGCCGCGCCCGCGCGCCGGGAGATCTTAGCTAGAACAATCTTAGGCCGCTGTGCTGCTCAGCAGCGTTGGTAGCCAGCTGATGGCTAACCCCAGCAGCGCCAGCCCTGACAGCCAGAGAAAGGCGATCGCATCTCTAAAGCCGACAATCAGATTGTCGACTCGGGCCAGCAGCGACACCGCCACCAGCATGGCGAAGTAGGCAAACATCTGAAACTGGGTAACCACCAGCACCGCTAAGGACGCGGCGGAAAGGGCCATGGCAAAGTACCCGATGTCGGACTGAAAGCCCAGCAGCAGGACTCGCCTGACCCGGGGCCAGCCTAGGGTAATCAGCCAGGCCCCGGCGATCGCCAGCGACACCGTCACCCCCCAGGTAATGGGGGTGGCCTCGCGGTGGTGCAAGAAACCGCCGAAGGTGGCGTAGGCCATCACCAGCAGGGTCCAAGAGAGCCAGTGGCCTCGCAGCAGGGTGGGCAGTGACCGGTCTGGTTTCATGGAGATCGCGCCTCGGCGGTGGCGGTATGTAAGCGACTATAGGTTGGTGGAGATGGCCTGCACCGGGCAGGTGGGTACGCACTGCTCACAGACAATGCAGCGCGATCGCGAGAAGGTCAGTCGGTAGGTTTCACCATCAAGGGTGAGGGCGCGGGTGGGGCACACCCCGGTACAGAGCCCGCAGTGGACGCAGAGGTCTTCATCGACGACGATTTCGCCGCTGGCCCCCGATACCTCGATGCCCTGCACCTCAAGCCAGTCAACGGCGTCGTTGAGCTGGTCGATGTCGCCCGACAGCTCGACCACCAGCGTGCCCACCTGGTTGGGGGCCACCTGGGCGCGAATAATGTTGGCGGCAATGTTAAAGTCCTTAGCCAGCCGATAGGTAATCGGCATATGTACCGACCGCTTGGGAAAAATCAGCTTAACCCGTTTTTTCATGGCCGACTTGATGCCCCGATCTGGTTACCCGATTCTTTTACCGGCTCGATTCTTTTACACTAAAGTTGGTGGTTCGCCTCTATCCTAACCGGAGACTGGGCAGCCCTATCACGTCTTGCAGCTACACCCCCTACTGGGGAGGCGTTACCCTATGTCAGACAATCTGCCCGTAACCTCAGAGCTTCTACCCAATCGTGCCCGCAACCTGGTGGTGGCGATCTCCGCTGTAGTGCTGGCGGCGGCGATGTTTTTGGGCCTGCGTACCCAGGCGAGCACCCCCTCTCTGGCG
Organism: Nodosilinea sp. CTOTU7353; assembly: GCA_036782635.1. GTDB lineage: Bacteria > Cyanobacteriota > Cyanobacteriia > Phormidesmidales > Phormidesmidaceae > Nodosilinea. The sequence continues at coordinate 2,296 of DAIPYU010000084.1, read as the reverse complement.
GAGCTGGCGGCTAGCGCGGTGCCCTACGAGGTGGCTCAGACCAATGACAAACCCACCCTACTGGAGTTTTACGCCAACTGGTGTGCCACCTGCCAGGCCATGGCGGGGGATATGGCCGAGCTACGGGAGAGCTACGGCGATCGGGTCAACTTTGTCATGCTCAACATCGACAACAACAAGTGGCTGCCTGAAATGCTGGCCTACCGGGTAGAAGGCATTCCTCTCTTTGCTTACCTGGGGGCTGATGCTCGCCCCATTGCCACCGCCATTGGCGAACAGCCCCGGCAGATTCTCAGCGACAACCTAGAGGCGCTGATTGCCCAGGCACCGCTGCCCCACCAGCAGACCCTTGGCCGCGCTTCTGAAATCGAGGGCGATTTTCTCTCCCGCCAGGGCACGGTGAACGCCGATCCCCGCGCCCACGGGACTTCAGTCGTAAATTAACCTGGATGGAACGCATCAGGTCATCGCATTCCAGATTGTCTTTGTGTCAGCAAACATCCGAAAACGATAGACTTTGCCATCCCGCAGATCGTAGATATGGGTGGCAGATGCATTCATAGACTTCCCTGTCACTCGGTTTTTTCCCACATATCGCCCAACTACAACAACTGCATTGCCAGCATCTAAATAGTCTTCGATCTCGTAAGAAAAGCCTATCCAATCGGCTCTGTTAGCTTCAAACACCTTCTGGATTACTTCGGCTGCACCGCGATGGGTTCTACCGTTTGGAAAGCCCTCATTTTGAATCCATTCAAGATCTGCTGTGCAAATGCTCAGGAATGCATCGTAATCTTGTTCACGAAAGGTTCGGTAGAGTTCTTGAATAAGATCAATATTGTTCACTGCTCGACCCATTAGAAATTGGCTTTCCTGTGGCTGATTAGGCGCTAAATAGCTGCCAGGGGCGCAACTGATTGAGTCGCCAAATCGGGGAAAACATCGCAGACGGCCGGATGAATCAGTTTACCGGCTGAAACATTTAGCCCGCCCCGAAGCCCGCTGTCGGTGGCCAGGGCATCCATACCCTGCCGGGCCAGCTTGAGCACGTAGGGCAGGGTGGCGTTGTTGAGGGCTTGGGTAGCAGTCCAGGGTACGGCACCG
>DAIPYU010000084.1:0-1092 GCA_036782635.1 Nodosilinea sp. CTOTU7353 | reverse complement strand
GTAGGGCAGGGTGGCGTTGTTGAGGGCTTGGGTAGCAGTCCAGGGTACGGCACCGGGCATGTTGGGCACCCCAAAGTGAACCACGCCCTGCTCGACGTAGGTGGGCTGGCTGTGGGAGGTGGGGCGCAGGGTTTCGATGCAGCCGCCCTGGTCTACGGCCACGTCGATAATCACCGAGCCAGGGCGCATGGTGCCGACTAAGTCTTTAGAAACCAGGGTGGGGGCTTTGCGACCGGGCACCAGCACCGCGCCGATCAGCAGATCGGCCTGAGGGACCGAGGTGGCGATCTGGGTGGGGCTGCTGTAGAGCAGCTCCACCCGAGAGCCAAATAGGGTTTCGAGGTAGGCCAGCCGGTCTACGTTGAGGTCGATAATTTGCACCCTGGCCCCCAGACCTACGGCCATCTTGGCGGCTTCGGTGCCCACTACGCCGCCGCCCAAAATCACCACGGTGCCAGGGGCGACCCCAGGGATGCCGCCCAGCAAGACCCCCCGGCCGCCCTGCTGCCGCTCCAGATAGCGGGCACCAAACTGCACCGAGAGACGACCGGCAATGATGCTCATGGGGGTGAGCAGGGGCAGTCTGCCGTCGGCGACTACGGTTTCATAGGCGATCGCCTCAATCTTGCTTTCTATCAGAGCTTCGGTGAGCTTTCGCTCGGCGGCCAGATGCAGGTACGTAAATAAGACCAAATCGGGGCGAAAGAATTCATACTCTGAGGGCTGGGGTTCTTTGACCTTGACCACCAGCTCTTGACCCCAGGCCGTAGCCGCATCGGCAACAATCTTCGCCCCAGCGGTTTGATAGTCACTGTCTTCAAAGCCCGACCCGGCCCCAGCCCCGGCCTGCACCATCACCTGGTGACCCTGCTGGGCCAGGCTCTGCACCGCCGTCGGAGTCAGGCCAACACGAAATTCCTGATCTTTGATTTCTTTGGGTAGCCCAATGCGCATAGTGATGGCCTGAAGAGGTGACGCTGCTTTTCTATCCTACTAAACCAGGGCTAGGGGACGGGTGGGGTTCAGGGTTTACGTTTTGGGGTTTGCGGTTTAATGGTGCACCAGGTGACTAGGTTTCGACTTTGCTCAACC
>DAIPYU010000083.1:4441-22082 GCA_036782635.1 Nodosilinea sp. CTOTU7353 | reverse complement strand
CCGACTCTTGACCTTCTTGTTGGCTCCGATCACCATTACCTCGCGGCCCTCATCAATGGCTTCTTCGATCGCATTTTCAATCGCCAGCGCCGAGGTTACCCCCAAAACCGGCACTTCACTGAGGTCAACAATCAGCACATCGTAGTTGGCGATCGCATGGTGCTCCCGCGAGATCGCCTTGGCCACCCCAAAAATCATCGGCCCGCTGAGGTGAAACAGCAGCACCCGACCGTTGGCCGCATCCAGCGCCGCCTTCTCTTCGGGGTTCAGCATAATCTGGTCGTCATCGTCGGTAATCGCTTTCACCGACTGCGATTGCAGCTCGTCGAGCCGAGCAATGGTGAGAATATTGGCGATAAACACCCCGACCGCCACCGCCACCATCAGGTCAACAAACACCGTCAGCAGCACCACGCTGTAGACAATGCCCGCGGCCTTCCAAGAGATCTTGTGGGCGCGCTTCAAAAAGCCCCAGTCAATAATATCGACCCCCACCTTCAGCACAATCCCCGCCAGCACCGCCAGCGGAATGCCCGAGGTCAGCGGTGCGGCCCACAGCACCACCACCAGCAAAATCAGCGCCCGGCTAATGCCCGACAGCGCCGTGCGCCCCCCGGCCTGAATATTCACCACCGTAGCCGTGGTGGCCCCCGACCCAGCAATGCCGCCAAACAGGCCAGTGATCAGGTTAGCCACCCCCTGGCCAATCAATTCTTTGTTGGACTTGTGCTCGCTACGGGTCAAACTATCCGAGACCAGACAGGTCAACAGACAGTCAATCGAGCCCACCATGGCCAGCACCATGGCATTGACAAACATCAGCCGCACATTGCCGGGGCTAAAGGTGGGCAGCTGAAACTCAGGCAGCCCTGGGGTAATCTCGCCGATAGTGGCAATCGTGCGAATATCGATATGGCTCAGCAGCGTCAGCGAAACTATGGTGCCCACCAGCAGCGCCACCAGCTGGGGTGGCACCAGTTTCTTCAGCGAATTGGGATACAGAAACAGAATTGCAACCGTCAGCACCCCCAAAGCGGTTTCCCAGGGCCTGATATTGGCGATTAAATCAGGCAGATTTTGAATCACCCCGATCACCCCGCCAGCAGGCGTCTCTTGACCTAAAAACGGTGCGATCTGCATAAAGATCAGAATCACGCCAATGCCGGTCATAAAGCCCGAAATCACGTTGTAGGGCAGCATCGTGATGTAGCGCCCCAGCTTCAGCAGGCCAAAGGCGATCTGGAAAATGCCCGCCAGCATCACCACCGTAAAGGCCATCGCCACCCCGTTTTCAGGATCGCTGGCCGACGTGGACACAATCACCGCAGTGACAATCACCGTCATCGGCCCGGTGGGTTCAGAAATCAGGCTGGGGGTACCGCCAAACAAAGAGGCAAAAAAGCCCACCAAGATAGCTCCCCACAGCCCCGCCGAGGCCCCCGCCCCCGAGGCAATGCCGAAGGCCAGGGCCATGGGCAAAGCCACCACCGCAGCGGTTAAGCCGCCCAGAAAATCGCCCCTGACATTGCGAAAGTTGATCCGATTGGTGATCGCCATTGTTCACCTCTTAATGGGTTTTAAAGTTAAAGGTTTAGGGTCAAAGCTGAAACAGGCATCATGGGGGCGACAACGCTTCCTAGCAATGCCTGTCATCCCCTCCTGGGAGGGGTAGGGGTGGGTTGTTCGGCCACAGACCAACCCACCCCGCCCTCCGGGCACCCCTCCGAGGAGGGGAGGGCTAACGCAGCAGCAGCACCGGAATTTGGCTACTGCGCAGCAGCTGAATCGTAGTGCTGCCAATCACCAAATGGCGCACCCGGCGGTGACCGTAGGCCCCCATCAGCAACAGGCTGATGTTGTGGGCGTCGATGTATTGGGCGATCGCCTTCTCCGGATCGCCCACGGGCTGGCTGACCTTGGGTTCAATGCCCGCCTGTTGCAGCAGCGCCACGGCCTCGGCCAGCGCCTGAGCCGCACTCGGGTCTGACTCAGACTTGACGGCCATCAGCAGGTGAATATCCAGCGGTTTGAGGCTGGGGGTATGGGCCAAAAACGCCAGCAGCCGCTGGCCGGTGGGGCTGCCGTCGTAGGCCACCAGCAGCCGCTCGATGGGAGCGTACTCGCGGGGGGTGACCAGGCAGGGCTTGGTGCTGCTGCGCACAATGCGATCAACATTGGCCCCCAGGTGGCCCGAGGCAAAATCTGCCGCCTCGCCCCGCTTGCCCAGCACGATCAAGTCGGCGTCGGCCTCTAGGGTTTCGAGAAAATCGACCAGAAATCCGGTTTTGTGGATTAGGGTGACAGTCTCAGCCCCCAGGCTAGTGAGGGCCTGCTCAGCGTCGGCCAAAATCAGCTTGGCCCTTTGGTGGTTGAGCTTGGCCCGCTCATGCTCGACTTCTACCAGTTTTTTGAGCAGGCTTTCGGCAGCCCCCAGGCCAATGCTGCCGCTGAGGTTACTGGCCTCGGCGGTGGCCTTGCCCCGCGAGTCGGAGACGTAGAGCACGTCTACGCTGGCCCCCATGCCCTGCGCAAACCAGGCGGCGTAGAGGTAGCTGCTCTGGGCAAAGGCAGAGCCATCAGTACACAACAAAATGCGTTTCATAGGTGACCTAGTTTTCTCGAACGGTATTAGGGTTGGGCGCAGGCAGGCTGTGGACGGCTAGTTTTTCCACCAGGGTGGCGCTGGCTTCGTTGAGGCCAATCACCTCGACCTCAGCCCCGGCCCGGCGAAACTTGTTGACAATCTTGTCGAGGACGGCAACGGCTCCCTGATCCCACAGGTGGGCGTGGGTCAGGTCGATGGTGATGCGATCAACAAATTCATCAAAGTCAAAGGCCTCCAAAAATTCTTCGATGGAGACAAAGAAAATCTGCCCCGACACGCTGTAGACCCGGTGGCTGCCGTCGTCTTTCAGCATCTTGTCGACAAACACCAGCTGGGCAATTTTGCGGCTAAAAAACACCGTGCTCATGACGATGCCCGTGGCCACCCCCAGGGCAAAGTTGCGGGTGAAAATCGTCACCAGCATGGTGGTCAGCATCACCACGGTTTCAGTGCGGGGAATCTTGGCGATGTCGCGAAACGAAGCCCAGCGAAAGGTGCCGATGGAAACCATGATCATCACCGCCACCAGAGCCGCCATGGGCATCTGCTGCACCCACTGACTCAAGACCAAAATAGCGAACAGCAGAAAAATCCCTGAAGCCAAGGTAGAGAGCCGCCCCCGCCCGCCCGACTGCACGTTGATCACCGACTGGCCGATCATGCCGCAGCCCGCCATGCCGCCAAAAAAGCTGGTGATGATATTGGCAATGCCCTGGCCCTTGGCCTCGCGGTTCTTGTCGCTAGGCGTATCGGTCAGCTCATCCACCAGAGAGGCGGTGAGAAACGACGCCAGCAACCCCACCACCGCCATGGTTAGCGACGTGGGCAGCACAGTCAGCAGGGTTTCTAAGGTAAAGGGCACCTGGGGCAGGGCAAAGAGCGGCAGTGCGGTGGGCAGCTCGCCCATATCGCCCACCGTAGGTACGTCAATGCCCAGGGAAATAGCCGCTACGGTCATGACAAACAGCGCCACCAGGGGCGAAGGCACCGCCGTAGTGAAGCGCGGCAAAATGTAAATAATCGCCAAGGACAGCGCCACCATCATATATACCGCCACGGGCACATTGGTGAGCTGGGGTAGCTGCGACAAGAAAATCAGCACCGCCAGGGCGTTGATATAGCCCACCATCACCGCCCTGGGCACGTAGCGCATCTGGCGGCCCAGCCGCAGCACCCCAAAGATCACCTGAAACAGGCCGCACAGCAGGGTGGCCACCAGCAAATACTCCAGTCCGTAGTCGCGCACCAGGTCGATCATCAGCAGGGCCATGGCTCCGGTAGCGGCAGAGATGGAGCCGGGCCTGCCACCCAAAAACGCGGTGACTACGGCGATGATGAAGGAGGCATAGAGCCCCACCTTGGGGTCAACCCCAGCGATGATCGAAAATGCGATCGCCTCCGGAATCAGGGCCAGCCCCACCACCGCCCCAGCCAGCAGATCGGCCTTGGGATTGGCCAACCACTCCCGCTTGAGGTGGCGCAGGTTGGGGGGACGAAATCGGGTCTTATGGCTGTTCAATGGTCCTCCTCTAGGCCCTAAAAATATGAAACTCTGACAAACCCCCAGATGGGCAAACCCCTAGATGGGCTGGGGACAGGTCATCTGCTCTTTGCCGATCGGCTGCTTGCAGGCGGGGGTCACCTACACAGCTTGAGGCCAGCTGCCCTAGTCGATGACGGCGGATCAAAGGCAATGAGCTGCTGGGGGGTGCGATCGCACCCTCTAATGCTCTGCGGCATAAGTCAGCTAATTCTGCAACCTGACACCTAGCACCTGACATCCAGCACCTGACACCCCGAGCAAGGGTTGCCCTATTGCTGCCAGCTAGCACTAGCCAACTAAAGACACACTGACTGACCCGGTGCAACCAGCGCTGAGGGCAGCAGCAAAAATCTGGTCAAGTATTGAGAACCCATGGTCAGAGGCTGTCTCATCTGGTGAGCAGGCTAGCTCAGCGACAGATATCCACATTCCTACTATTCACTGGCCCACGTCCATCGCCGACTAGCGATTACGCAGCAGCGGCTCTGGTCACGAGGGACGAACTGCCTGCCAGCGGCAGTGAAATAACGGTTGCAAGAGCACCATAGCCAGTGAGTAGATCTACTTAATACTTCTTTACCTATATCTATATAAATTCAAATTGGTCGCGATGTCTAGGGCAAACCGAAAAGAAGTTCGGGAAACACAAAAATGATTGTGACCGACGTTAGGAGTCTACGGTATGCGGTCAGAGGTATACGGCCTAAGATGTACGGTATGCGGTCTAAGGCGATCCGTGAACCTCACACCGTGAGCCGTGAACCGTAAACCCCATCGACCGGTCATCTTGGGCTTGGCAGATTACTAAGTTAAGTTAAGGAAGCCTCTGTTGACAGACCCATCCCATGCCACGACCTGAGCCTGACCCCCAAACCATTGACCGCATTATCGAGATGGCGTGGGAAGACCGCACACCCTTTGAGGCGATCGCACTCCAGTTTGGGCTGTCAGAAAAGCAGGTAATTGCGGTCATGCGCCGCCACATGCAGCCGTCGAGCTTTCGCCTGTGGCGCAAGCGGGTGACGGGGCGCAAAACCAAGCATCAGCACCGCCGCGACTTTGGCCTGGGCCGATTTAAGTCATCCAACCAAAAATAGTCGCATGCCACGCTCTAGGCAGGCCAAGCCCTGCGACCTGTGTCAAACCCCAGCCCTAGTGCGCTACCGCATTCAATGTTCTCCCGCAGCCGATTGGGTGCTGGCCTGCCCTACTTGCCAAACCACGCACAGCCAAGACAACCCCCACTATCGCTACGGCGGCACCTGGAAAGCCCGCAACAACCAGGGTTAGGAATTATGGATACTCGGCTAAGTCGACGGTGATGGGGCAAGGGGAGTTGCGGTTTACGGTGTGCGGTGTGCGGCAAGCCGTGAACCGTGTACCTTAAACCGTGTACCGTACACCGTGAACCGTCGGCCCCGACCCCGCTCCCTATCCCGCCAAATATTCCAGCAGCAGCCGGTGAATAAAGCTGTAGCCGCCGCCAACCCGCTGCAACAGGCTCAGGCGGCAGCCCCAGTTCAAAAATTGGGCGTAGTTCCAGGGTATTTTGCCCTGGTGCCACAGCAGTAGCCGCAGCACAAAATGCTTGATGCAGGTGATGCCCGACCCCTGGCCGCCAAACAAGGCCGCCAGCAGGCCGAGAATGATGCCGTTGACCACCCCCGAGACCGGGTTTTGCAGCAGTGCCAGCAGCACCCCAGTCACAGCGCCGATCAGCACAAAGAAGCCCAGGCTGTTGGCCAACGATCGCCAAATGCCCTGGTTGGGAAAACTGCGGCGACTGACCCGGTGCTGCTTTTCAAAGCCAAAGAAAACAATGCCGCTGAGCAGCCCAAACACCAGGCTGGGCAACAGGTCAGTCTGGGTACCCAGGTACAGCGCCAGGCCGATTAGCACTCCCAGCAGGGCATTGATGCCAAAGCGGCGGCGCGACCACTGCACCCGGTCGGCGGGGTCGATGTGCTCCTGAAACATGGCATCGTAGATCCAAATGCCGCCCAGGGCATAGATCAGACCGTAGGTGATCGCCCCGTTGAGGTCATAGACCCAGCCAAAGACTGGGGCAAACAGCGCCCCCAGTAGCAGCCCGTGGAGCAGGCGCCGGGGCCAGCGCCGGGCCGAGTCTGTTGTCAACCACCGCAGCGAGCCGGCGATAACACCGTAGAGCAACCCCGCCAACAGCCCCAGCAGCCCCGCCTGCCCGGCGAGCAACCCGTTAAAGGCCTGAACATCTTCGCTGTGACCGGCCAACAGGGCCGCGTGGGTGCCGCCCCAGAGCATCGCCAGGCTGGCCTTGGTTACAATGCTGTAGAGCTGCTGGTAGAAAGGCGACCCCAGCCAGTTGGGCTGCATTTGCTCGATCAGAAACACACTCTGCGACTGCTGCACCATGTGCTGGGCCAGGTGTTGGAGGTAACTCAGCAGCTGCGATCGCGACAGTGCCCGAGAACCCTTGGCCCGAGCGCCCTCGTAGCGCTGCACCATCTGGTTGATGTAGTTGGCCAACAGCTGCTGGCGGCGATCGTCCACCTGCTCGATGGCGGGCATGTCGGTCACCCCCTGGTAGCACTTCACCATCAGGCTCAGCAGTAGGGGCGTCTGGGCCAGCTCCCGCAGGGTGGGGTCGTCGTGCAGCAGTTGCCCCAGCCCGGCGGCCTCGGGCAACTGCCGCAGGCTGGCCTCAATCTGCCCGGGTGACAGGGGCCGCAGGTACACCGCCCGCTGAAAGTTGAGCCGGTTGGGCAGCTGGCTGTACTCTTGTTCGCGGCAGCAGACCACGATCTCCGGGGCGTGGTCGCGGTGGTAGTCGTTGAGGGCCTCTACGCAGGCGGCCCGGCGATCAGCGCGGACCTCGTCCAGCCCGTCTAGCAGCAGGCAGAGCAGCTCGGCCTCAAGCCAGGCTTTGCCTACGGCCCGAGGCACCTGGTACTTGGCGTGCAGCTCGGCCTGCACCCACTCGACAAAGGGCTGGCGCGGTGCCCAGTCCGACAGATTCAGAATCACCGGCAGGCTGTCGTAGCGCTCCTGGTTTGCCTGGGCGATCAGGTCTCGGGCCAGCTGAAGCAGCGCCGTGGTCTTGCCCGCCCCCGGCGCGCCCAAAATTAGCAGGGTGCGCCCGGTGCCCAGACTGTCAAACAGCGAGGCCACCGACACCTCGGTCGGCAGGGGTTCTGGCTCTTGCACAGCAGCACCCCCAGGGCCAAAGGGCTGGTCAATGGCCTGGGGGTGATTCTCCAACTCCAGCTGAAATTGCAGCCGGTGATCGAGGGTGCGATCAAGCACCGCATCGATCCAGTAGTGGCGCACCTTGTTGAACAAGATCTGCCGGTTACGGTAGTCTTGGGCGCTCTGGGGGGCGGCGATCGCACTGGTTTGAAAGACATTGAGGGTGACATCTTTAAAGACGTTGCCCGAGCCGTGGTTTTGGGTTAGATCGCGGCCGGCCTGGCCACCAATCTGGCTATCTTGCACCGTCGATTGATCGATCGCTAGCCGCTGCTCAACCGATGGATCGGGACGGGGGTTGGGCGAATTTGCCATGGGCCTGACCTAGAGCAACAGCAGCGTCTTGGCCGCCACCCCAAACCAGGGGGCCAGTCGAGCTGCGATCGCCCCCAACCGTTCCCCCAGCCCCGAGCTGGCCTCGACCACCTCGTTAGCGCTAGTGAGCACCTGGGTGGCCCGCTGCAAATTTTTCAGCGCAAAGGGTTTGTCGGGCTCAGGCTGCTGCACCTCCTCCTGGGCGGCATCGAGGTGGCGCTGGGCCTTGGTTTTCTCGGCGTCTGGCAGGTCTAACGCCTGCATCAAATCCGCCAGCTGCTGAATTAGATTCACCGCCTCAGCCTGGTCGGGCACAGTCACCGCATGGTCTGAACCCTGCACCTGCTGCACATTCAGATCGCCTCCAGCCTGTCCGCCAATCTGCACCTGGTTGAGGGTTCCGCCAGAAATCGAGATCGACTGTGACTGAGATTCATTCGTCATCGCTCATTTCCTAGGGAATCCTACGGATATAGCCTAGCCTTCCCTTTACGATTCAACGGCAAAAGGCCCTATTTCTTAAAGTAATCACTGAAATTTTAAGTTGTTCCGGATGGGACCTTTAGTTTGAGGGAACTCTAAAAGTAGATTAAATTTTTATCTCTCACCGACCATGAAAACCTCCACAGTTCTCGTGCAGTCAACCCTCGCCCAAGCCCCGACTACCAGCCAGCTGCCGGTTGACAACCCCTGGATGCTGGCGTCTGGAGGGTTGCTGCTGGTGCTGGTGGGGCTGGGCATATATTCTCACCTGCAAACTCGCAAGCTGCTGAAACAGCTTAAGTTTGAGACCTATAAAAATCAGGAGATGCAAAAGAAGGTCAAGCTGGCGCTTAAAACCATCAGCAAGATGGAGCGCAACCCTGACCTAATTCACTCCCGCGAGTTTAACCTCGACTACCTGCGCATGCGGATGGATGAAGACCATTTCCATGCGTCGATCGTCAACCAGCTCAAGGTCAAAGTTAAGCAAAAAATCTCGGTGGCACTGCGTCCGCGCCAGGCGGAAGAAGGGCTAATTGGCATCGCCAGCAAGCCCCGCGTAGTCGATGAAATTTTTGATGTCGAGTACGCTCCCCACGATCAACCGAATGCGAAGAAGCGGGTGTTGTTTCGCATTCAAATCAGGCTGGCAAAGCTGCCTACCCAGGCCACCTCATCTACCATTGGCCAACTGGTGGAATGCATCGAAAACTTCATGGCCCCCGATGCCGAAGAAATCCACTGGCAGCCCACCATTCAGGGCCGCATTGCCAACATGCACTGGGATCAAAAAGCTAAGCCCACCCCGCTGCTGGTGATTGAGCAGTCGAGCGAGGGCGCCAACGTGACCATGCGCAGCCGCAACGTCCTCCCAGCCAGCACCAGCACCATTGGCAAGAAAAGAACAGTACAGACCTAAGACCAAATCCGAATCGTATAACCCCGAGTCCAAACAGACGGCTTGCGTAGGGGCAAACGGTGTTTGCCCAGCTCAACCGGGGCTAGCCAAGGTGGATTCAGTATAAGACCCAAAACCTGAGACCCGAAACCTAAAACCCAAAACCCCCTTCCCCTACCCCACCGCTGACACAAAGACCCCAGGGGCATCGGCCACTGGGTCTGGAGCTGAGCGGGCCTGGGCCATATCTGAGATGACGGCATCGAGCAGCTGTTCGCGCAGGTCGGGGATGACCGCGATCGCCCTCGTCCAGTCGGGGATCTGGGTACCGGTAGGGTCTTCTAGGTACTGGGTGCCCGCTTCGAGAATCACCTGCTCGAAGGTTTCGATGGTCATTTCTTCTTTGTGGCGATCATACTCAAGACCGTTAAAGCGGGCGTCGACAAAGTATTGGCGAGCCAGGTTTTGAGCCTCGCGACGATACTTGATCCGCAGAGCGCGAATGTGGTCGGCACCGATCACCACCTGCTCGGTTTCGGTCAGGGTGCGAAACACCGATTGCAGAATGTCGCGGCACATTTTTTGCAGCCCCGAGTTGGTCGAGTTACCGATGCCCTGGTGTTTATGCTCAAAGATGCCCAGGTCGATCTGGGCGATGCGCTTGAGGGCGACGTTGCGGTAGACCTCAGCCAGCAGACCCACCTCTAATCCCCAGTTGCCGGGGATGCGGGTGGTCAAGGCCAGGTCGGTGGAGAGGGCAAACTCACCCGAGAGGGGGTAGCGGTAGGCGTCGAGATAGCGCAGGTAGTCGCGGTAGCCAAATAACTCCATTAGCGATGTGATCAGCGGCGTGACAAACAGCCGGGTGACACGACCGTGCAGGCTGCGGGGGTTGTCGCCAATGCGGGCGTAGTAGGCCTTGCTAAAGGCGATGCCAAAGTCTTGCTCGAGCAGGGGGTAGAGCAGCTTGAGGGGATAGGTGCGATCGTAGGTGACAATGTCAGCGTCGTGGAGCGCGATCGCCGCGGCGTGCAGCGACGCCACCCCCAGCCCCAGCCACACGGCCCGGCCCTTGCCCTTAAACTTCAGCAGGTCTAGGCCCTTGTCTTTGAGAGTTTGCAGCGTGCCGGTAATGCGCGGCCCGTTTTCCCACAGGATAAAGGTGGGCTGGGGCAGCGGCTCAAAAAACTGCACCGCGTGGCAGTACTGCTCAAAGGTGTCGGCGTAGAGGCAAACGATGACATTGTTGACGAAGGGGCAGTGGCTCAGGTGGTCGCGAATGGTGGCTAGGGCGGGGCGCTCAAGCTCTTCGTAGAGCGACGGAATCAGCACCGCGGTGGGGTTGGTTTGGCTCAGCTCGGTGAGACGCTGCTCTAAGCGCTCGGAATCATACCCGAGGTCGTGGATCGTGGTGATTAGCTCTTGCTTGTAGTCCATAACCCTGGATACCCTAACGATTAGGTCTAATCATAGGGATAAGTGGCGATCGCAATATGTCAGCGTCACTACTCGCCAGAATCTAGCCGGGCTGTAGCCCAGCGGGTTGCCCAGCCAATATCCCAGAGCTAAGGCGATTTCCAGCAAAAAACATACCAGCTTCAATCCAGCGACTGTAGCCGCTGTAGGGTGGGCACTGCCCACCATTGGGAAACTACTTCCCAGCAGTCACCTCAGTCATTAAACGTAGGATGGGCAAAGGCCTCGAAGGCCGTGCCCATCTGCCTGATGATGGGCACGCGTTGCTTTGCCCATCCTACAAAGGTTTTATATTTAATTGCGCCTTCCTGCTTGTTTCCCAGCAGTCACCTCAGCCTGCCTAAGCAAAGTCATGGGCCAGAATGGCCTGGCCCCGACGGTAGAGCTCTTCGGCGTAGCCCGTCCAGGTGCCCTGGCCCCAGTAGCGAAAGCAGCTGGTTTGCAGCAGCAGGCTGTGGATCAGGGCATTGCGGTAGCGGTGCTGACGTTCTAAGGCATCGCCCTGGTCGCTCTGGCGACCCATCACCTGGTGAAACTGGGCCGACAGCCGCTGCATGGGGTCGAGCACGTTGTCGTAGCCCACTACCCAGCTGCGATCGCCCGTCCAAGAGCCACCTTCCATCGAGAAGCTGCCGTCTTCGGCGCGGAGAGCGGCGATCGCCCCCGCCATCGCCTCCGGCCCCGTAGCATCGCCCATCGCGTGCCACAATCGGCTCTGCCCCACCGCCTGACAAGTCGGGAAACTCTCTGGGCCGCACCCTGCCGCCGCCAGCAGCTCTAAATATTCGGTGCCGTTAAAGCCCACCACGCCGCGCTGGCCGCCGCCGCTATCGCGCATTTCGTACCACGATCGCATAAAGGCGCTTGGGAACTCGTTCATCATCACGCCGCCGTTTTCGCCGTCGCTAATCTGGCTGACCAGCTGGGGCACAGTGGCACTGGCCAGGGGCACTTTAGCAAGGGTTTTCGCCTCCCAGTAGGGCTGCATTTGGCCCACCAGCTTGGTGTCGGAGCCCTGGGTTTTGACCAGCACCACGATCTCTTCGACCTCGCCCTGGGCGTTGCGGGCCACCAGGCGGTGGGGCAAGTGGGGCTGCGATAGCCCCTGGCCGTCGAGGGACTCTACGGTGTGCTCTTGCACCAGCAGCCAGCGGTAGCCGCAGTCTTTGAGGGTTTTGACAAAGGCGTAGAGCAGGTCGGGGTGGTTGGGCAGGTGCATCTCTGGGGGCGAAAAGCCCCGCACCCGGGCCAGGGCCTCGGGGCCAAACAGGGCGGCAAAGTGGTGCTGCCAGGCGCGAATGTGCAGCTTTAGGTCGGGCACGGGGGTGGAGGGCACCACCGCGTGACCCCAGCAGGTGCCCAGCCACTCGACGTGGGGCTGGTAGGCGGGGTCGCAGGCCAGGCGGCGCAGCTTGGAGAGAATGTCTTGCCGGTCCATCTGTTGCAGACCCCACAGCAGGGTGCCCGAGTAGTCGAGCATGACGCGGGGATTGCAGCCGTTGGCCACCAGCTCGGGAATGAAGTCACCCAGGCGGGCGTAGCAGTAGGCAAAGGTGCCGGCGTTGTGGTTGTCGCCGTCATAGGGATGCTCAAACATGTACTGGAGGTGGTTGACCAGCTCGCCTGTGGCCCCGGCAGGGATGGTGGGCTGGTGCATATGGAGGGCGATCGCAAATCCTGCTGAAATATCCTCTAGCGCCAGGTTGGTGCGCGGCAAAAACACCGGCTCATCGCTGGCCATGATCGCCGCAATGTCGGCCTCGCGACCCGACAGGGGAGGCAGCCCTTCTTCTAAAGCGGGCCAGTCTGTAGATGATTGAGGAGAGAGCACGGCACCAGTCATAGACACCTCACAGAATGGCCCGCCCCGTTGCCTTAGGGAAAACCAATGATTTTCATTTAGTGTTGCACCGACGAGAGCGTATTTACCACGACCAGTAACATTTCGTGGCCAAAGCAGCCGAGATGCCCAGCTGTACCCCTTTATATACCTGCCTTTGGGACAGCTATACTGTTGTCTAATCACCTCAACACAGCCTGTTGAAGCAATGGGGGAATTGCAGTGAACGTAAAAGAGGCAGTCGCCCAGGCCAAAAACTATATCTTCGAGCTTTTTTCAGATGAGAGCCCCAAAAATATTGGGTTGGAAGAGGTCGAGTTTGATGAACAAACCAACGAGTGGCTGGTCACCATCGGCTTCTCTCGTCCATGGGATAATCCTATGGAGTCTCCCATCGCGGCACGGTCTAACCTTCAAAGGCTGCCAAACAGGGCCTACAAAATTGTGAGAATTTCTAACGAGAAAGACGAGGTGCTCTCCGTCAAATCCCGTGAGATTAAGATTTGACTGGGCGCACTGTTTTAGTTGACACGAACCTTCTCGTTTTACTGGTTGTTGGGGCGACGTCGCGGGACTATATTGGCAAGCACAAGCGCTTAACTGCCTTCATTCAAGAAGACTATGATGTTTTGCTAGCGCTGATTTCCGGTGCTCAGGCCGTACGAGTAACGCCAAATATCCTGACTGAGACATCCAACCTGGCCGCCTACATCGGTGAGCCAGCTAGGAGTCAAGTCTTTCAAACCTTCCAAAGGCTTGTTTCCAGCTTTCTAGAACTGTATATTCCGAGTGCTGCCGCAGTCGGTCGTTGGGAATTTATTCGCCTGGGGCTGACCGATGCAGCCGTGCTGGAAGCGTTGACTGACCAAGTGGTTCTCCTCACCACTGATTTAGATTTATTTTTGGCTGCCCAGGCCACTGGGGCTGCAGCAATTAATTTTAACCAGGTGCGCGATCGGTATCTATGAGTAGCTTTAGACCACCCAGAGATAGGTAATCGCCAGAGCGATCAGCGTCAAGGGCAGGCCAAAGCGCAGGTGCTGCCAAAAGGTGAGGCTATAGCCCTCGCTGGCGGCAGCTTCGACCATGATCAGGTTGGCCACCGAGCCAAACAGGGTGAGGTTGCCCGCCAGGGTAGAGCCCGCCGCCAGCAGCAGCCAGCTCTGGGTGTCGCCGGGGGCAATGGCGCTCTGGATCAGCAGCACCGCAGGCACGTTAGAAATCACGTTTGACAGCCCCGCTGTCACCGCCAGCAGCCCGGCGGGGTGGGCCACCCAGGGGGCCACTCGGTCGAGAATTTGGAGCGATCGCACCGCCTCGGTCAAAATAAACAGCCCCGAAAACAGCACCAGCAGCGACCAATCGACCGCCCCCAGCACCCGCTGGGGCTTAAGGCGGCGGGTGATGAGCAGGGCGGCGGCGGCGACAAAGGCTGACTCGGCTAGGGGCAAACCGATAATAAACGCGCTCAGCATCAGAGTAGACACGACTGACGTCTTCACCAACAGCGGGCGGTGTAGCCGCAGGCGGGGCAGATCGGGCGGGGGCAGCGGCTGGCGCGATCGCACCTCCGGGTACAGCAGCCACAGCCACCCCACTTGCAGCGTCAGACCGGCGATCGCCACCGGCAGCAGCGCCTGGGCAAAGGCCAGGTAGCCAATCCCCGAAAACGACCCCACCAAGATATTCTGCGGGTTACCGCTGAGGGTGGCCAGCGAGCCCAGGTTGGTGGCTCCGGCGATCGCCAGCAGGTAGGGCACCGGGTTGAGCTTGAGGGCGCGGGTGAGCTGTAGGGTCAGCGGCGTGCTCACCAGGGCCAGGGTGTCGTTGAGAAACACCGCCGACAGCGACCCCGTTCCCACCGTCAGCAGCACCAGCAGCCCAAAGGGGCTGCGAGTCAGCCGCAGTAGCTGCACCAGCGCCAGCCCAAAGAACCCGGCGTAGGAGAGGTAGGCGTTGACCACCATCATGCTGAGCAAAAACACAATGGTGTTGGCGTCAATCGCCGCCCAGGCTTCGTCTAGGGAAAGCGTGCCCAGGGCCACCAGCACCGCCGCGCTCACCAGGGCAATGGTGGCCCGGTTCATGCGCAGGCCCGGCACGTAGCCCAGGGCCAGCCCCAGGTAGCTGAGCGCCAGTACCAAGCCCTGGGCCAGGGTGAGCCAGTCGAAGGTCAAGGTCATACGAGAAGCAAGGTGCAAGGTTTCGGGTTTTAGGTTTCGGGTTTTAGGTCAGCCCTGTCAGGATGGCCAAACTATTCCCGAAATGCCTGTAGGCTAAGGGACTTCGGCCCCAACCACAAGGGAGTGAACTCCCTGGCTCATAGCAGAAGTCTGCTAAAGCAGACTGGGTCACTCGGCTCTTAATCCTCTTCAGAGGATTTTTGCTTTGAGCCTTGGACTTTCAGTCCTTGGCTCAGCGGCCAGACCTAGCAATCCTACCCTTCGACCTGTGCCACCTTAACGGGGATAACCCTCAACCCCAGGCTGTTAGCGCTGACCAAAATCAGCCTGGTCAAGTACAAGGTGCTTCCTGCCCCGACTCTACTCAATTCCCTTTCTCTACTCAGCTAAACCACCAGCTGGGGCCGAGCTGACTGGGGCGGGTTAAGCTCGATAGTGGCCACCACCTGGCCGTGGTCAGACTGCCAGGGTTCGATGTTGTCTTCGAGCAGGGTTTGGTCAAACAGGTGGTCGTTCAACACCGACACGTAGGTGACGCGGCCAATGCGATCGCGGTTTTGGGCCGAAAATTCTTCGCTCACCATGATGTGGTCGAGGCTGTCGTAGTGGCCGTTGTGAATGTGGGTGTAGTAGTGGTCGCCGTAGCCCAGCCGCGCCTGAATGTCTTTCACCTGGTAGAGCAGCACGTCCCACACGGGGGCTTTTTTGCGGTAGGGCCAGCATTCCCAGGGGGGAGTGCCCGCCACGATCTGGGTGGTGACGGCGGTGTGGTTGTCGTTGACGTCGCCCGTGACGATGACGGGGTAATTGCGATCGCGCAGCCCCTCCATCAGCAAAAACCGCAGGGCGGCGGCCTCGGCGGTGCGGCGAATTAGCGAGCGGGCGTGGCCCTTGGCAATCTCGACCGGGTCGCTGCGATCAGCGCCAGGGGTGATCATGGGCCGCTTTGACTTGAGGTGCACCACAAACACCGTGCAGTGAATCGCGTCGGTCAGAGTCAGATCGACCGCCAGCACCGGGTGCGAAAACCGGCGAATCGGAATCTCGGCCCCCTCTAAATCTAAAATGCTCTCGACCGGAAACTCGTCGTAGATCCGCTGTCCCACCACCGGAAACAGCGTCGCCAGGGCCAGCCCCGGCCCCCGACCAAAGCCCTCGGCCATGACGATCTCGTGGTTTTGGTGATATTCACTGCGGTGCAGGGCTTCTTTTAGCGCCCCCCGGTGAAACACCTCCTGAAAGCCGATGATGTCGGCCCGCATGCGATCAAGCTGGGCACCAATCCAGGTGAGCTTTTTGAGGTAGTTTTCTCTAGAGTAAGTCTCGCCCTGGTAAAACTCGCGATCGGGCAGCATCAGGTTGTTGAGGTTAAAGGTGCCGACGCGAAACTGGTTGCGATCCATAGCTGTAGCGGAAGGTAAGCGGTGGCAAAGGGGAGGGTGCGTTTAAGAATAGCGCCGTTGCGTTAACAGGGGGTATAGATCAAGACTTAGGCAGCTTGATTAGCCCGCTGGGATAACAGCGACAGTGCGATTGTTAAGGCCAGCCCGCCTGTCCCAGCCCGCCTGTCAAGGTGGGGGCAGATTCAGGAGCGATCCCAGAGGGTAATGAATCTCCGCATCAATGATCCTCGCTGAAGCTCCTGTTTGCGCCTGCTTCATTCTGCCGCCAAGAAGGCTAGGTAGTCGCTGGTGAGGTCTTTTACTGCCGCCTCGTAAAGCTGCTGGCCGTGCTCAGGGGTAGCCAGTGCCGGGTTAGACCCCATGCGGCCATCGGGATAGCGCCGGCGAAAGTCGGTGGGGCTGTAGATGGCGTGGCCCGACGGAGCCACCTGCGGCTCTAGCGGGGC
This sequence comes from Nodosilinea sp. CTOTU7353, assembly GCA_036782635.1. Classification (GTDB taxonomy): domain Bacteria; phylum Cyanobacteriota; class Cyanobacteriia; order Phormidesmidales; family Phormidesmidaceae; genus Nodosilinea. The sequence goes on along the minus strand of DAIPYU010000083.1, from coordinate 5,662 downwards.
CTGCTTGATGAAATCGGGGTAGGCATACTGCGTCAGGGCCACCTCGCTGGGGGTGGCGTGGGAGCCTTCCTGATCACCGTAGAGTTCTTTGGCCAGGGTGTAGACTGACCGGGCCATAAACCAGTTGGCGGTCTTGCAGCGCACCCGCTCGGCGTTGGGAATGCGATCCGTGGCGAGGGCCGTGTAGGCCTCGGCAAAGGCGGCTTTGAGGGTGGCGATGTTGCCGCCGTGGCCGTTGATAAAAAAGAAACGGGTAAAGCCGTGGCGCACCAGGGGCGAGAGGTAGTCTTGAATAACGGCAATCAGGGTGCTGGGCCTCAGGGTCATGGTGCCGGGGAAGCCGGTGTGGTGCAGGGCCATGCCCACGTTAATGGTGGGGCCGACCAGGGCATTGGCGGCTTCGCCCACGCCTTTGGCCACCACTTCGGCGCAGATAGCGTCGGTGCCAATCAGCCCGGTGGGGCCGTGCTGTTCTGTAGAGCCGATGGGCAAAATGATGCCCGACGACTGGGTGAGGTAGGTTTCGACTTCGGGCCAGGTGCAAAGGTGCAGCAGCATAGGGCAGGGCGGGGAACGGGGCTGAGTTCTCACTATAGCGTTCGCCCTAGGGCGCTGCGGGTGCCCCCGTGGGCAAGCAGTTGTATGACTTGCTACACTGCTAGACCAGCTTGATTGATAAGAAAAGGGGAAACGCCCCCTGCTACCGCCAAGCGAATCAGCGTTGATGTTACCTGTGAAGGAGCCGCGACTATGCTACACCGCAAGATCTATCAACTCTGTTGTGATGGTCAAGATGTGTGGATTTTTCTACGGGATCAGCAGCGTTGGATTGAGCGGGCGAAAATTTTAGATATAGAAGGCGATTTGGTCACCTTTCGCTACGAAACCGAGGAAGATGACGAAACTTGCTCTTGGGAAGAGATGGTGCGCTTGGAGAGCATTGGTGCCGTCACCAAGCGCCTGGCCGCTGTACCTCGGGGCGATGTGGAGCTAAACGTCTCTGACGATTGCCCAGAGACTGAGCAATTGAGCGATCCGTATCCGGAGTCGAACGCGGATTAGATGAATTGGGTAAATGAGTAGGTGAGAGGGGGGATAGGTGAGCTGGTTGCCTATCTGCCCTCTTTTTTGAGGAGTTTTGGTTTTGGGAGTTTTGGAGAGCTTTAAACTCTTTAATTTAGTCGAATGGCACTGACATAAGGCTGGTGGGCAGTGCCCACC
>DAIPYU010000083.1:0-4341 GCA_036782635.1 Nodosilinea sp. CTOTU7353 | reverse complement strand
GTCAGTGCCATTTCTCTTCAATCTATTGGTCCGCTGGGGTTAGAGAAGGTGTTGATGTAGCCATTGCCGGTGTAAACACCGGGCGGCCTAGGGGCTGAGAATAGCGCTGGGCTGGGCTGGGCTGGGGCGGTCAAACTATTATCGAAGGTGCTGGGCTGGGGCGATCGCACCACACTCCCCCCGGGCGCAGTCACTGGTGCAGCAAAGTCTAGGTTTAGCCCTGCCGGAGCGATCGCCCCCTGAGCTGGCGCAATGGTGGCGGGGCTAGGCGCTAGCCCCGGCGGCGTATAGCCCGTGGTGCCCGGCGGCGGCGACATCTGCGGCGTGGTGCGAATAAAGCGCTGGTCTACCCCCGGCAGGCTGCCTTCCACCATCCAGGGCGGGGGAGTTAGCCCGCTGGTGGGTGCCTCAGCGTTGCCGCCTGTCTCGGCTGGGGAAGTCGGGGAAGCTGGCTCAGCGGGCGCGCTCAGTCTGTTGTTCAGCGCCTGTTGCAGCGGGCTAAGTTGTGGTGCTGCCGCCGCATCCCCCTGGGAGAAAGGTTGCTGCTGCCCCGGAGCCAGGGTAGACGACCCTGGGTTTGCCTCACCGCTGCCGTTGGCGGCAGGGCTAACGCGAAACCGGCTGCGCTCCAGGTAATGGGCGAAGGGGCTGGCCCCCTGTGGCTCTGGGGTAGCCTCGGGCAGCGCCAGACCCTCAGAGTCAATGGTGGGGGCCTCTAGGGCGGTGGCGGTAATCGGCTGGAGCTGGTTGAGCAGCAGGGACAAATTGTCAATTTCGGCCAGGTCGGCCAGGTCTTCGCTCGATAGCGTACCTAGTGCGGCGCTGGGGTCGACCACGGGGCTGTCAATATCGGCGTCGTACTGGCTGAGCCAGGCGGGGTTTTGCAGGTATTGGGGCATTACCACCGCCAGCAGCCCCAGCATGGCCAAGCTACCCCACACCGCCGGACGGCGCAGGGGGCGGCTGAGAGCGCTCAGGCGCACCATCTGGTAGCGCACAGCAGAAGGGAGAACCATGGCCAACCCCGTCCTAGGGAAATCTCTGCAACACCCCCATCCTAACTCCCCCACCCATCCCCCACCTACCCATCTACCCACCTACCCATCCACCCATCTACCCACCCACTCTTCCCACCACCACCCACTCCCCGCGCACCACTGCGATCGCCCCCCCAGGAAACGGATCACTCTGGCTACCGTTCGGGGCACTCAGCAGGGCCAAGAGTTTCTCCACCTGCTCAAAGCTCACCTGCGCCGTGGTGACCTGCTGAAGTACGCGCCGCACCACGCGCCGCTGAAGGGCGAGAGGGGCGGCGGCCAGAGACGATCGCCGAATCCGCCAAGAGCCCCCATCTCCCTCACCTCCCTCACCTCCCCCAGACACCACCACCCCATACAAATCCTCAGCCAGGCTCTCTAGCAGCTCCACCTCGGCAGTCAGCAGCTCAGCGGTGTGGGCCAGAGTTGACTCTACCCCAGGGTTGAAGTGCTCTCGCAGGTAGGGCAATAGCTCTAGGCGAATGCGGTTGCGGGCGTAGCGGGTGTCTTGGTTAGTGGCGTCTGACCACAGAGGCAACTCAAACTGGCGGCAAAAATCTGCCGTTTCTTGGCGGGTGAGTTCTAGCAAGGGGCGCACTACGGTGACCGGGCTGGCGGGCGCTAGGGGACGCTGCCAGGCCAGGGCTTGCAGGCCATCGGTGCCGCTGCCGCGCAGCAAGTTGTAGAGCAGGGTTTCGGCGCGATCGCTGGCCGTGTGCCCGGTCACTACCTGGGTGCAGTGCTGCTCGGTGGCAAGTTGCTCAAAGACCTGGTAGCGCCACTGGCGGGCGGCGGCTTCGGTAGGGGTAACGGCCTCGGCAACGGCGATATCGCAGGGGATTTGGTAGCGATCGCATAACCCCCGCACAAACTCAGCATTGGCTCCAGAGTCGGGTCGCCAGCGGTGGTCGCAGTGCACCACCCGCAGCCGCCAGCCCCACTTAGGCTGCAAATCGACCAGCAGCTTGAGCAGGCAGACCGAGTCTTGGCCCCCCGAGACAGCCACCAGCACCGCTGCCCCGGGGGGCAGCAAAGGCCTCACCCGCAGCAGCCGATGCACCGCCGCATGGGTGCTACTCCAGGGAGCCCCGCCCATTAGTTGCCACCGTCCATAGCTTCAAGCATGAGTTGATTAACCCCAAAGTATCTCACCCCCTCAAGTCTCCCGGCGAAGAATGGCTGAACCGAGAAAAAGATCTGTGTCAAACTTGGACAACAGGTTGCCTTCGTCAGAGACTATTTTCTGCAAGCGTCCCGTACCAAATCTCGCTGGCAAATCTTGCTGGCAAATCCAGCGGGGTTGCCCCCTAGTTGACTGGGCAAATGCCATTTGCCCCTACAGCTTTGCCTTTATGGAACTGGGCTGATGCGACTTGGATTTGGTATCAGGCTGCAACCGACCGCAACTAACTGCAACCTTTGACCTATGGCCCAGCCCTACCAAGCCCTGATAGACGAGATTGTTGCCGCCACCCTCAAGGGCAAAATTCAGTCGAAGCAGCAGGTCTACCGCATGCTGCAAGCGGGCATCGAGCCCGGCGGCGGCGAGCTGTTTGAGCGGGCGTTGGCCACCACCCTCACCGCGCTAGAACCCGACCTCTCCCCCAGCGACGACGAACTCAAGCACGCCAAAGCCCTGCGCAAGCACCGCGCCCTGCGCACCATTGAGGGCGAGTGGCAGCGCTGGCAGGCCGACAACCAGGCCACCGCCGCGCTCACCGGGGTCGAGGCCGACATCATTGCTGCGCCCCCAGAGCAGCGCCTGTTTGAGCTGGTGGCCGCCCTCGACCCCAACCGCGACCAATCGCTCTCTAGAGAACAGCTAGTGCAGCTGGCTAAAGGCCTCAAGCAGGCCCCGGTCGCCCCTGATACTGACCCCGCCACCGAGGCCACACCCGCCCTCGCCACCCTGGCCGACGGCCTAGAGCAGGGCCTCGCCGCCTGGCAGCAGCTCGAAGGCGACGTGGTGGGGTGGCTCTACACCCAGGGGCAGCAGCTGGGCTTTAGCGGGCCGGGCGATCGCCCTGGCCCCTGGCAACACTGGGCCAAAACCGTCAGTCACCCCGCCCTCAAGCGCCTGTTTGACGACCTGGCCCAGCACCAGACCGTCACCACCGCTGGGGTGACCGCCCCCCTGCGAGTGGCAGACTGGATCGCCTGGGGGGTGGTCTTGCAGCGGCTTCAGCTGGCCCTGGTGAACTGGTTTGACCGCCAACCCTACGACCCCCGGGCGGGTAAGCGCCTGTCCATCGCTACCTTTCTCACCTTTGCGGTGGTGTGGGGCCAGATCTCTAACCGCCTGGGCCAGCAGGGGCAAACAACCCTGGCCACCGGATCCTTTCAGCAAGCTCTGCAGGGGCTGCGGCAGTTCGCCAACCAGAGCTATTTCCCCCTCTACGGCGGCCTGTTTACCGCCCTCTCGGGCGAACCCCTGCGCGCCCTGCTCGACTACCTCGATCAGCCGCTTCAAGAAGTGCCCAACACGGCGGTTAAAGCCCGTATTCTCACCCTGCTGGGCTATTCCCAGCGGGCGGTGGGCAACTATCGCCAGGCCCACCGCTTTCACCAGCAGGCCCTAGAGGCCGCCCGCGACGCCCAAGATGTGCCCTGCGAAATCGCCAGCCTCAACCACCTCAGCCGCACCTGCGTCGCCCAGCAAGACTTTGACACCGCCCAGGGCCACAGCCAGCGGGCGCTGATTTTGGCCCGCCAGAGCGGCGATCGCATCGGCCAAGCCAACGCCCTCGCCAACCTGGGCTACAGCCAGGTGGCCCAGGGCCAGTCGCAGCTGCTCGAGGCCGAACAGTACGAAACCGTGCTCAGCTACCTAGAGCAAGGCCTAGCCCTGTCAGAACAGGTGGGCGATCGCCCCAGCCAGGCCCTCTGCGCCAACAGCCTCGGCATTGCCCAGCTCAAACTCGGACAGTATGCGGCGGCGATTACCTCGCTGCAAAAAGGGCTACAGGTGGCCCAGGCAATCGGCGATCGTTTTCTCATGGCCTCTAACTTTGCCAACATGGCCGCCGCCCACCAGGGCGACGGCAACCTAGAACAAGCCGTGCTCACCGGCAGCCTAGGCATGTATCTGCTGCACCAGATCGACTCCCCCGAATGGCGACAGCCTGCGGCGCTGCTCAGCATTCTCCAAGGTCAACTCGGCCCAGAGAGCTTCGAGGGCATTCTCGCCGACCACCGCCGCCAGTTTTTGGCCGTCATCGGCGTCGATGGCTACGACTTCTTACAGCCGCTGCTGGCGCAGTATCGGGAGTCTTTGGAGTAGGGGCGTGGGGGGGTAGGTGGGTAG
>DAIPYU010000082.1:8763-22227 GCA_036782635.1 Nodosilinea sp. CTOTU7353 | reverse complement strand
GTGCTTCCTGCTTCAATGATACGGTGGGTCCAGGGGCATTTAATGGACGGTAAGCAGCAAATACATGCTCTTTTCCGCCATTTGGATTGTCCCGCCAAGTAGCATCAAGTTTGTGTGTTGAAAGGTCAAATGTGTACCCACACATCACTCGATCCGCTTCTCGTCGGATAATTTCGCCCCGCTTTACTAAACTTTGTGAAGGTTGCCAAGATTCTGGAAGGAGCAACGTTACCTGACGCTCGACACCATCAAGAAGCCCATAAGGCGTTGGAGCTACGTACATCTTCCTGTCACGAAGTAGAATGTCACCGTAGCTGCCTAACCCGCGAATACTCTTATTCTTGTGAACATAGCCGTCGTCTGCATTTAGAAACGAACCGTGGCATAGAACAAGATCAAAAACAGGATACTCGTTCTCATCTGGATTCGACGGATAACGGCCAAACACATAAATAATTTGTCGCCCACGGTGGACCCCGTGCGGAATCTGACTGTTGCAGTCGTAGTCAGCAACGCGTCCCGGAAAGCCAAGTCCTTTAATTTCGTAGCCAATCGCAGTATGGACAAGCCGAAAATCCGGGTAGGTGTTTCTGCCAGGCTCATCGAAGTCGAGATCCTGTGATTCTAGAAGTGACTTGAACCAGTTTTGAAAGTGGAACTCCTTGTCCTGCCTGTTTTCCCGTGCAATTAGGATTCCGTCGCCAACCGCAGTTGTGGCGGAAGAAAACATTGAGCACACGGAATCAGCGAAGGCGGCAGTTTCATCGTGTGGGTCCGTCATCATTCGTACTCCAAAGATTCCGTTTGTTGCCGCATAACAAGTTACTGGATCTATCCAGTCTGCCTATTCACTCAGGATGGGATGGATAGGCAGATTATGCGCCGTCTAATCCCCATCTGGCAGTATATAGACTACAAACAATCTGCATAATAGCCCTTTGCTGAGCAGATAGGCAGATAGGATCTGTATACTTTCCGCTGCGTTATGGTTTGTTTCAGGTCGCTCAGTTAGGGCTCAGGCGATGCCGATGACCGGAAACTCTCGCCGCTGCTTACTCTCGGCCTCGGCATGCACCGCTCGGCGGTAGTATCGAGAGTGTAGTTGGGCAAAATGTCGCCCGCCTGGTCGGAGAAAGGCTAGTTGTAGTTTGGGTGAAACGAAGTACCAACCTGTAGAAGGTAAACAGGCGCTTGTTTATCACCATCACCCACGTGATCATTGAGTTGATAAGGATGATCATTAAATTCATCGTCCCATTCATAAGGATCGCTTTAGTATTCCAAAGAAAAATGAAAGCGTTTGTTATAAATGAGCACACCTTGGTTGAATGTATCGCCGTGTTTCAATAGAGGATTTGCATCTCCAACGAGTGGAACCAGTCGTTTAATTCGTTGGAGATGCGGCGAAAGCTTTCGTCAACGCTGGTAAGGGGCTCAAGCAGGAAGATGCCCGATACCTGCACCGCCCCAGGAAACCCGGTGCTCGTGCCGCAGCCCGCCCAGCGTGGGCTGCCATCCAGCCGCTAGCCCCGCTCGTATATCGCCTGCGCAATCCGTTAAAATCAAGCCGATTTACTCTAGGGGCAAACCATGGCAAAGCCAATCATTATCACCGGGGCCTCTAGCGGCATTGGCTACGAGCTAGCCAAAGTGTGCGCCGCCCAGGGCCACGACCTGGTGCTGATTGCCCGCCGAGAAGACCTCCTGCTGAACCTCAAGGCCGAGCTAGAAACCGCTCGCAGTGTGCAGGTGCTCACCTACCGGGGCGACCTCACCGACGCCGACACCCGCCAACAATTTTTCGACTGGACCCAGGCCCAGGGCATCGCCCCCTACGCCCTGGTCAACAACGCCGGGTTTGGCGATCTCACCGCCTTTGCCGAGGCCGACTGGGCCAAGCACAATGCCATGCTCCAGCTCAACATCGTGGCGCTAACCCACCTGACTCGGCTCTACCTGCCGGGCATGATCGCCCAGGGCCAGGGCCGCATTCTCAATCTGGCCTCTCTGGCGGCGTTTTTGCCGGGGCCGTACCTGGCGGTGTACTACGCCACCAAGGCCTACGTGCTGTCGTTTACCAATGCGATCGCATCTGAGCTACAGGGCACTGGGGTCACCGCCACCACCCTCTGCCCCGGCCCCACCGAGTCAGAGTTTCAAGAGCGGGCAGCGGCCAAAGATGCCAAACTCTTCGCCATCGACAACATGCCCAGCTCAGCGGAGGTGGCCGCCTACGGCTACGCGGCTATGGAAAAGGGTCAGCGCACCGCCGTTCACGGCACCAAAAACAGGCTGCTGTCGATCGGCACGCGGCTGCTGCCCCGCCGCAATCTGGCAGATATTGCCAAGGTCATGCAGAAGCCGGCCTGAGTAGGTGGGAGTAATTAAGACGCTGGTGGGGTTTTACGGTACAAGGTTCACGGTTTGCGGTTCACGGTGCAAGCCGTAAACCTTACACCGCAAACCGTAAACCCCAGCCCCTAAACTCCCTGCTTACAATTAATTAGACTTGGCTAGTTAGGTGAGCTCGTTGAGTGATATTGCGTTGCAGCAGCGTTTAGCAGAGCACTTGCAGCAGGTGGTGGGCGATCGCAGCCCCTACCTGGCCTCGGCCAATCACTTCTTTGTGCAGCAGTATATCCAGCAAGAGCTGTCTCGCTGGGGCCAGGTCACCGCCCACAGCTTTGAGCACCAGGGCCAGCAGCATACCAACTGGGTGCTCAACCTGCCGGGGCAAGACCCCAGCCGCCCTCCCATTCTCGTCGGGGCTCACTACGACTCGGTGCCCGGCTCCCCCGGAGCCGACGACAACGCCACCGGGGTGGCGGTGCTGCTCGAGCTGGCCCGAGCCTTTGCTGCCCAGCCGGGGAAATCTCCCCTGAGCCTGGTCGCCTTTGACCTCGAAGAACTGGGCTTTGTCGGCAGCCGCCACTACGCCAATGACCTGCACCAGCAGGGCGCACCCCTGGGCCTAATGCTGTCGCTAGAAATGCTGGGCTACTGCTGCCATCAGCCCAACTCTCAGCAGTATCCCCCAGGGCTGGAGCGCCTTTACCCCAGTCGCGGCAACTACATCGCCCAGATCGGCCCCTGGCAGAGCATCCCCACCATGGTGCGTCTGTGGCGGGGCTTTCGCGCCGCCGGGGTGCGCAGCCAGTGGCTGCCAGTGGTCAACCACGGCCAGGCCGTGCCCGACAGCCGCCGCAGCGACCATGTGCCCTTTTGGGATTTGGGCTACCCGGCGATTTTGGTGACCGACACCGCCAACCTGCGCAACCCCCACTACCACCGGGCCACTGACACCCTCGACACGCTAGATATGGGGTTTCTCTCCCAGGTGTGTCAGGGGCTAATCTACGGATTGCGCCGCCTGTAGCTGCTGGTAGTCGGCCCCGGCTTTGATCACCATGGCCGGGTCAACCCAGGCACCGTCGTATTTCATGCCCCAGTGCAGGTGCGGCCCGGTGGTGCTGCCGGTCATGCCCACGCGGCCAATGCGCTGGCCCGAGGTCACCCTCTGCCCCTGGCGAATTTCGATGCCGCCACCGCGATCAACCAGCACCCGGCCCCCTTCTTTTTCGATCACGACGCTGCCCTGCATGTGGCAGTAGATGTGGGTCCAGCGGCCCGACTGAATGATGGCAGCGGTGCCACAGGCGGTGTGGTCGTGCACCTCGATCACCTTGCCCTCCCACCAGCTGCGAATGTAGCTGCCCATGGGGGCGGCCAGGTCTAACCCATAGTGGAAGCGGTGCCCGCCCATGGGGTGCTGCCGGTAGCCAAAGGGCGACGTATAGCGCGAGAAGTTTTCTAACGGAAACGACGCGCCGACCCAGGGGTTGACCGGGGCCGCCTCGGCGGCGATCTGCTCCTCAGCAACACTCTGAGGGGTCGATTTAATCAGTTCTGTCATCATGCCAACGCCTACACTGAGGGCAACAATCCACCGGAGGGCTAAAGCCCCGCTGTGCCGAACATTCATAGCCGCAAAAAATAAGTAGCCGAAGATCAAAACAGTACACTTGAACTAATATTAGTTCAAGTGTACTGTTTTGCCAAGACATCTTTGCAGCGCACCTAGATCTCGCAGAACGCTTGAATAGGAACGGCCAGGAGACTATTCTCAAGAAGTCGCCCTAGACGATCTACCTACCCCCACAATTACCCCTTAAACCCTCGATGACGATCTTTGAGAGTTTCGACTTGCTCAGCGATCGCCGGATCGTACAGCCGCAGGTAGTTCCAGTAGCCGCCAAATACCGCCCGCACATAGCCCCTAGTTTCGGGGTAGGGAATTTTCTCGGCAAAGTCGTCGGCATCGGTGTAGCCGCCCCGGTTGATCCAGTTGGCCACTGCCCCCGGCCCGGCGTTGTAGCTGGCCACCGCAAACAGTGAGTGGTTGTCGTACTTGACGTGGGTATAGTCGAGGTACCAAGTACCCAGCTTGACGTTGTCAGTGGGGTCGTTGAGGTCGTAGGTGTCTAGCCCGGCGCGGTCCTTGATCCATTCGGCGGTGGCGGGCATCACCTGCATCAGCCCAGCGGCCCCCACCCCCGAGCGAATTCTGGCTTCAAACCGCGACTCCTGCCGCATCAGCGACGCCACCAGCAGCGGGTTGAGCTGGCGATCGACCGACCAGGCGGTGATCAGATCTTTGTAGGGTAGCGGGTACACCCCGTGCCAAAAGTCGGGCCGCTGCTTGAGAGCTTGGACGATCTCAAGATCGGCGGGGTCGTCAGCCAGACTGAGGCTCGACACCTGGTAGATACCGTTGATGTTGTCGTTGGCCACCAGGCGCAGTTTGCCGTCGGTGAACTGTTCCCCGGGGGTGGGGTCTTGGTAGTTGCTGTACTCCAGCTGCCACTGTTCCCAGGCGCGCTGGTCTTGGCCCAGCAGGTACAGCTCTTGCAGGGTGTCAGACCCAGCAGGCAGCGGGGTGCGCTGAGCCGGCGGGGCCACGGCAGGGGTCTGCGATCGCACCGTCGTAAAGTCCCCCACATTCCAGCCCAGGGCCACCGCCGCCCGCCAGGCGTAGTACGACTCGGGGTGGCGGGCAATCACGCTCTCTAGGGCACTTTGGGCCACATCGCCCTGGCCCAGCTGGCTGGCCCACTTGCCCACCCAGTAGCCGGCATCGGCGGCCAGTTCGCTGTCGGGGCTGTGCCTCAGCACCTCGCTGCCCCAGCTCAGGGCCGTGGTGACATCGCCCTGGGCTGCCGCCGCCTGGGCATTTTTAAAGCGAATCTCGGCGGCGGCGTCAGAGTCTTTGTAGTCGTTGAGAATTAGCTCGCGGGTGCCCTGGGCCGAGGCGGTGCTGTTGAGCTTGTCGAGAATGTCGGCCCGCATTGCCAGCGCCTCAGCCGCCCGGTCGGGAAATCGGTCAACCACCTGATCGAGCACCCCTAAGGACTGCTCATCGGGCAGACTCAGGGTCAGCCGCAGCAGGCCCGTAGCGGTCTCGGGCGCGTCGGGAAACTGCTGATCGAGCTGGTTGTAGAGGGCGATCACGCGATCGCGCTGACCGCCGCTCACCTGTAACCCCCGCGCCGCCCGGTAGAGGTTGCGGGGCGACGGCGAGGCCTGGGCGTAGGCCGCCCCCGCGTCGCCATAGCTGTCGATGCGCCAAAAGCCAAAGCCTACGGTCTGCCAGTCTTCGGGGGTGAGCTGGCCGCCAAACTCATTTTTGAGCCGCAGCAGAGCCGCCCCAGCGCTGGGGTGGTGCAGCCCCGCCCGCGCCATGATCATCAGCAGCGGCAGGGTATCGGCCCGGTTGGGGTCGGCGGTCAACCGCTGGTGGGCCACTTCCACCGCCTTGGGATGGTGGGGAAACTGCTGCACCAGTCGGTCCCAGTAGGCGGGGTCTTGCTGGCCCAGGTCATAGAGCAGGGGGGCGATCGCGCCGCCATCCCCGCCATTGTCCCCATAGTCATTCAGCAGCCGAGCCTGGGTTTGCTGAGCCGCCTCGGCCTGCCCCGCCGCCCGCTGGGCCTGGGCCAGCGCCAGGGCCGCGTGGGGGGCCATCGGCCCATACTCCGACTCCAGCTCTTTCAGCATCGGAATGGCGCTGCCACCGCGATCTTGGTCAATTAAATCGAGCGCCAGCAGATACCGCGCCCGGCTGCGGCTCAGCGCCTCTCGGCCTTCGGCCGCGCTGGCAAGCGCCTCTAGCCGCTGCCCAGCGGGCTGCAGTGCCAGGGCTAGCACCGGGTCGTCAGCGTTGTGGGCACCAAAGCCCCCCCACCCCGGCAGCAGCGATTCTTCTAAAATTTGGGGGCCATTGCCGGGCGACAGTGTATTCACCAGGGCGGCCGCCATGCCCAAAGAGAGGGCGCTTACCCCGGCGATCGCCACCAGGGGCAGGTTCGCTTTCAGTCGTTTTGCCATGGCACACCCATAGATATTGTGATCCTGTGCGATCCCGAGTTGAGCTTAAACATCAGCTCTGGGCCACAAATTTGCCCAGGGGTCAGCTCGCCAATTCGTACTAATACTAGCGAACCTATGCGTTACTGGCCCATGGGCGACGGGGTTACCCACCGCAAACTCGCCCCCGGAGGTTGACCAAGGTTTATAGTGTGAAAGGTAATATGCCAAGTCCAGCTCGAGATCCATAGCTTTTCCCCAGGCAGAACTCCACGGCTGGATTTGGATCAGGTTCAGCCAGCAATTAGCTCCCAGCATTGAACGGAAGATTGAATGGAATTTCACGCCTCTAACACCCCCCTGCTCGACTGGTCGGGCGACGCCTTGATCATTGGCCTCAGCGAGGCCGCTCTGCCCCTCTCCACCAGCCTAGCCGAGATTAACAGCCGCCTCTCTGGGCTACTGCAAGAACTGATCGACGAAGCCGAATTCACCGGCAAAGACGGCACCAGCGCCATGTCCCGAGTCGGCCCCGGGGCCGCCGTGCGCAAGCTGGGCATTGTCGGCCTGGGGGCCGCTGAGGCCATCACCGCCGACACCCTGCGCCGCGCCGCTGCCGCCGCCGCCCGCCTGGCCAAAAAAGAAAAATGCGCCTCCCTGGGCCTGAGCCTACCTCTGGTGCAAAACGACCCAGCCCTCACCGCCCAGGCCCTAGCCGAGGGGGTTAGCCTCGCCCTCCACCACGACAACCGCTTTAAGTCAGACGACAAAGCCAGCAAAGTCACCCTCGACCACATTCACCTGCTGGGGCTGCCCGACCAAGAGGCCAGCCTGCAAACGGCCCAGGCCATCTGCGACGGGGTGATCTTGGCCCGCGAGCTAGTGTCGGCCCCGGCTAACGTGGTCACCCCAGAGGTCTTAGCCCAGACCGCCCAAGACATTGCCACCGCCCACGGCCTAGAGCTAGAAATTCTCGAGCGCGAGCAGTGCGAAGCCCTGGGTATGGGGGCCTACCTGGGGGTGGCCCAAGCCTCTGACCTGCCGCCCAAGTTCATTCACCTCACCTACAAACCCGCCGGCACCCCCACCCGCAAGCTAGCCATCGTCGGCAAAGGTCTCACCTTTGACTCCGGCGGCCTCAATATCAAAGGAGCGGGCAGTGGCATCGAAATGATGAAAATTGACATGGGCGGGGCCGCCGCCACCCTGGGGGCCGCCAAGGCGATCGCCCAGATTCAGCCCGATGTAGAGGTTCACTTCATCAGCGCCGCCGCCGAAAACATGATCGGCGGCAACGCCATGCGCCCCGGCGACATTCTCACCGCCTCCAACGGCAAAACCATTGAGGTCAACAACACCGACGCCGAGGGCCGTCTCACCCTGGCCGACGCCCTGGTGTTTGCCGAAAAGCTCGGGGTGGATGCGATTGTTGACCTGGCCACCCTCACCGGGGCCTGCATCATTGCCCTGGGTGACGACATCGCCGGTATTTTTAGCGAAAACGATCAGCTGGCCGGGGCGCTCGCCACCGCTGCCACCGCCGCTGGCGAGAAGTTCTGGCGGCTGCCCATGGAAGAAAAATACTTTGACGGCCTCAAGTCGATCGTCGCCGACATGAAAAATACCGGCCCCCGGCCCGGCGGGTCGATCACCGCCGCCCTGTTTCTCAAGCAGTTTGTCACCTCCACCCCCTGGGTACACCTCGACGTCGCTGGCCCCGTGTGGACTGAGAAAGAAAGCGGCTACAACAACCCCGGCGGCACTGGCTTCGGCGTGCGCACCCTAGTGCAGTGGGTGCTGACCAAGTAATTAGGAGATTTCCAGCAAAGAAAATACCCCTCTTGCGAGTCGTTCTACCGTAGGAGCAAACGGTTGTTTGCCCAATGCAGGGCAGTTCTCTTCGAGCAATAGCCTTAGAGATGGCCCGTCGCCTACTCCTACTCAATCGCCCCAAGGAAGTTCTCTAGGTGTGAGATGGGCTACTGCTAGCCAAAAAAGAATCGGCTATCATGGCAATCAAATATTGAAGCTCAACGCTTTAGAGTAGGGCGTTTGCCCTTCTAATATAGGGCTTTAGTATTCAACTGATCGATAGTTTGGTTCGGAGAGACTCGTGACTATTTATATTGGGAACTTGTCCTTTCAGGCATCTGAGGACGACATCAAAAGTGTCTTCGCCGAGTACGGTGAAGTCACCCGGATTAGCCTACCCATCGACCGCGAAACCGGTCGCAAGCGAGGCTTTGCCTTTGTTGACATGGCCGACGAGGCTAAGGAAGACAAGGCTATTTCCGAGCTAGATGGGGCTGAATGGCTGGGTCGTGAACTCAGAGTCAACAAGGCTCGCCCCCGCACCGACGACGGCGGTGGCGGCAACGGTGGTCGGCCCGATAGTAGTCGGCCTAGCCGCAGTAATCGGTTTTCTCACAACCCTCTCTAACTGCCAAATTCTCTACAAAATCATTGCGGCGATGGCGACCTGTTTGCCGCCGCTGGTATCGATTGCAATTTGAGCGGTCTACAAGGGGCGTGATCGCTCCGGTTTGCGGATGTCCCACGACAGCTCTAGGGCTTTGCGAAAATCATCCATGGCCAGGTCGGCCCCGAGGCCTAGGCGAATACTGGTGTGGCCCCGGCCAATGTAGGCTTCGGCCAGGGTGGGGCTGAGGTCGATGGCCTGGTTGAAGTCTGCGAGAGCTAGCTCCCACTTCTCAAGAAAATAGAGAGCGTAGCCCCGATCACAGTAGGCCAGCGCATCGCCCTCGTTGATTGCTAGGGCACCGTCAAAGTCGGAGATCGCGGCCTGGTAGTCTTCTTGGCGGCTAAACACGCGGCCCCGATTGGCCAAAATGCGGCCGCTGTGGGGGTTAAAGCGCAGGGCCAGGGTGTAGTCGGCGATCGCCCCCTCCATGTCGCCCACCTGGGCCCGCAGCAGCCCCCGGCTGTCGTAGAGATCGGCCAGGCGAAAGCGCAGGTTCAGCGGGGTGTCTTGGCTCAAGGTGGCGTCAGGGCTGTCGAGGGCCAGTCCCACCAGGGTCTGGTTATAGGAGCGGTCTTGCAGGTCAGGGTTTAATTCGAGCACCGTGGTGTAGTCGTCGATCGCCCCCTGAAAATCGCCCAACTCGTGGCGCAGCATGCCCCGGTTAATGTAGGCCTCGGCGTAGTCGATCTGGCAGTCTAGGGCGCGGTTGATGTCGAGGGTGGCCTGGTAGGTGTTGCGCAGCTGAAAGTAGGCCACCGCCCGGTAGTTATAGGCCTCGGCATGGCGGGGTTGGCTCTGCAACAGCCGCGAAAAATCGGCAATGGCCAGCTGGTAGGCCGCCCGGCGGGGCTCGGCCAGGGCGGCCAGGGTGCCCTGCTTGAGATAGGCCAGCCCCCGCCACAGCAAGATTTTGGCAAACTTGGGCTGCTGGGCCAGCACCGCAGAAAAGTCTGCGATCGCGCCGTCGTAGTCTTCGAGGTCGAGCTTAATGCGGCCCCGGTTACCGTAGGCCTTGACCGATGCTGGCTGTAGCGCCACGGCCCGGTCAAGGTCGCCCAGGGCCGCCGCCAGCTGCCCCACCACCCGATAGAGGCTGCCCCGGTTGATGTAGGCGTTGGCAAACCCCGGCTCTAAGCGCAGCGCCGTCGAGAAGTCGTCAATACCGATGCTGTGCTGACCCCGGTCACGGTAGGCACAGCCCCGGTTATAAAATGCCTTGGCGCAGGTCTGATCTAGGGCAATAGCCCGAGAAAACTGCTCAATTGCCGCCTCAAAATAGCCCAAGCGAGCCTGCTCAATGCCAACCCTGAGGAGGTCACTCAGTTGATGATTGTGGTGATGATTTTGAGTGGTCATAGGCCTGCCGGAGAACCAAACACGACACTGTTGCACTCACCGTGGGCATGGCCCTGGGCGCTGCCGATACCCCTGACCCCAAAGTTAATCTCTATTATGCCCTATCTGGTTTCCCCTGGCTGGCGGTAAATAGTCAGCCCGCCTGAGTCGTCCCGCTGCCGGGTGCTACCGGGCGCAGCGCCTGCACCGTAGCCACTACTGCGGCTATCACCTGGTCGATCTCTGCGGCGGTGGTAAAGCGCCCCAGGCCAAAGCGCAGCGAGGCGTAGACTAAGTCATCGTCTCGCCCCAGGGCCTTGAGCACATGGGAAGGGGCGGTGCTGGCCGTGCTGCAGGCCGCCCCCGACGACAGCGCCACCACGCTCCGCAAGCCCAGCAGCAGCGCCTGACCATCGACCCCCTCAAAGCTGACATTGAGGTTGCCGGGCAGCCGCTGACTGGCGTGGCCGTTGAGGTGCAGACCACCCAGCGGTTGCAGCCCTGCCCACAGTTGCTGACGCAGGGCCACTAGGCGAGCCGATTCTGCCTCTAGTTCCGCCAGGCCCAGCTCGACGGCCTTGGCAAAGCCCACGATCTGCGGTGGGTATAGGGTGCCTGATCGCAGCCCGCGCTCGTGGCCGCCCCCGTGGAGCTGCGCCGCCAGGGGCACCCGAGGCCGTCGCCGCACGTAGAGCGCCCCAGTGCCCTTGGGGCCATAGACCTTGTGGGCGGTGAGCGACAGCAAATCTACCTGCATGGCCTGCACATCAAGGGGGATTTTGCCAATCGCCTGGGCGGCGTCGCTGTGGAAGCATACGCCCCGCTCTCGGCACCGCGCCCCGATCACCGCCAGGGGTTGCAGCACCCCAATTTCGTTGTTGGCCGCCATCACCGACACCAGCACGGTGTCGTCGCGAAAAGCTTTTTCTAGGCTGTCGAGATCTATCAAACCGTCGGGCTGTACGGGCAGGTAGGTGACCTCAAACCCGAGAGATTCTAAATATTTGCAGGGGTCGAGCACGGCGCTGTGCTCACTCTGCACGGTAATTAAATGTCGCCTCCGGCTAAAACAGGCCTCGGCAATGCCCTTGATCGCCAGGTTGTTGGCCTCGGTGGCCCCGCTGGTAAAGATAATTTCCTCAGGGCTGGCGTGGATGGCGGCGGCCAGGGTAGCTCGCGCCTGGGTCACCGCCGCCTCGGCCTCCCAGCCGTAGGCGTGGGTCAGGCTAGAGGGGTTGCCAAAGTGCTCGGTGAAAAATGGCACCATTGCCTCCACCACCCGGGGGTCAACCGGGGTGGTAGCGTGGCAGTCTAGATAGATTGGCCGCTTTCCCATAGCTTGCTTTCCCATAGGCCCATACATCCCTCAATGAATACTCCCAGTCACCTGATTCTCAACCTGGCGCTGCTGCGTCGCCCGGTAGCCCCGGCCATGACCTGGCCAATTTTGATCGGCGCGCTGCTTCCCGATGCGGCTCTGTTTATATTCTACGGCTGGGCCAGGGCGCAGGGGCTGAGCGAGCAAATCATCTGGGGCGAGGCCTACTACAGTGAACCCTGGCAGGCTATTTTTGCCGTGGGCAATTCGATTCCCCTGGGGCTGCTGGGGGTGGCTTTAGGCTACTCTTTCAGGCGCAGCTGGGCGGGGCCATGGATAGGGCCATGGATAGGTTTTTGGGGGGCCAGCATGGTGCTACACCACCTGGCCGACCTGCCCCTGCACCACGACGACGCCCACCAGCACTTTTGGCCCCTGAGCTCGTTTCGGTTTATCAGCCCGGTGTCGTACTACGACGCCGACCACTTTGGCCTGCTGGGGGCAACGGTGGAGCTGGTGCTGGTGCTGGCAGCCACCGCCTGTCTGCTGCCCCGACTCAACTCTGGGTTTAGCAAAGGATTGCTGGGAGTAATGGCGCTAGTGACCATCGCGGGGTACGTCGTCCTGCAGATTCGCCCGCTGATCTGACTAGATTTTCACCCCGGGCGATCGCCCAGGCTAGTTGACCCAGCCCCAAACGACCAGCTCCCGGCCCGAGGGCCAGGAGCTGGTCAAATATAAATGGTTCAGCTAGAAAGTGGGGTTCTGTATAGTATCGGTCGCTGGGGGCTGGCCCGGTTAGTGACTCACCCACGCATAAGATTCCCACGCAGGTGCCCAAATTCCGCAGAGAATTGAGCAAAAATCTGAAACTTTATCGAAGGTTTATAGAGGGCGAAGAAGATCCTGAAATGGGCAACAAATCTCGGAGCGGGGGCGTCTGGGGCCGATCTGGGGAGTTACCCCAAAATAGGGTGCTGGCTAACAGAGCCGATCTCTAATGAATTTCCGCCTTCGCGGCAATGACGTTGGAACCTGACAAATTTGCGAGTCCCCTATCTAGCACTCTGCGGCATAAGTCGACCCACCATTACTGA
Source organism: Nodosilinea sp. CTOTU7353 (assembly GCA_036782635.1). Taxonomy (GTDB): domain Bacteria; phylum Cyanobacteriota; class Cyanobacteriia; order Phormidesmidales; family Phormidesmidaceae; genus Nodosilinea. The sequence goes on along the minus strand of DAIPYU010000082.1, from coordinate 9,632 downwards.
AACCTGAAACCTAGCACCTGCAATCCTCAGCAAGGGTTGTTAGATTTCTGCCAGGCTGCACTAGATTCTGCCAACCGGGCTGACCCTGGCTCGATACAGCAGGCGATCGCCCTGGCGGTAGCCCACGTGGCTCACCCGCACCCGTTCCCCCGGCTGAATCACCGCCTCCCTGGGCTGGTGAATCTGGGGGTCAAAGGGCACCTCCGCACCGACGGTTTCGATGGCGATGACGCCCCACTGCTGCACCAGCGCCTCCACCGGGCGCACCAAGGGCAGCAGCTTTTGAGCGGGGAGACTGGGGTTTTGCTGAGCGGCGTGGGCGGCGGTGGGCCACTGCACCAGCCAGGGCTCTAGCTGGGCAATGGCCGCTTGCTGCACCTGCTGTCGCGCGGTGGCCTCTTGGTTGGCGAGCTGGGTTTGCAGGCGATCGCACTCCTGGCGCAGGGCCTTGACCCGAGCAGCCCCATCCGGCAGCGATGCTGGGGTCTGCCGGGGCTGAACGCCAGGGGTTTCACTGGGTGTTTCGCTGGGTGTTTCGCTAAAGGTCTCGATCAGCTCAGCCAGGGAAACCCCGAGGGTTTGACTGAGGCCCTGCAGCGCCGATACCCGAAGCTGTGCCACCTCTCCCCGGCGCAGCCGATCAATGGCCGAGCGAGGCACGCCGCTGGCCTGGCTGAGGGCACGGTAGCTGGCGATGCCCAGCCGAGTCATGTGCGATCGCAGCCGCTCACTAAAATCCACCGGGTCAGAGTTAGCCATGGCTTAAAGCAACGTCTGGAAAACTTTCTTCCCAATGGTGGGCATTGCCCACCCTACGGCGACTACAGTCACCGGATAAAGCGGAGATCTGCTTTTCTGGAAATCTCCTA
>DAIPYU010000082.1:6893-8663 GCA_036782635.1 Nodosilinea sp. CTOTU7353 | reverse complement strand
TCTGGAAATCTCCTAAACAAGACATGCGTAATCCCCCTCCTGCTCCCTAAAAGCTCAAAGCTAAAACTGCAAATCTAAATCTTCGGGGGGCCGGTTGCGCAGATTTTCTAGCGCACCACCAGAGGTAGAACCCTGGTCGCGCAGGCTGTCGCCTAAGGGGTCGCGAGGTTGGGGGGCGGGCGTGGCGGGCTGGGCTGTCGGGGCGCTCTGGTCGCCGCCGCTGGGGGCACCGCCCCCTTGGTTAATAATCACGGGCTGGTTGGGTCGGGGGTTAAACGTCTCAAAGGTGACAGCCCTCAACAGGGGCGGGTTTTCGCCATCGGTCACCCGCAGGGTGACGGTGGTGGTGCCCGAAGGGCTGAGGGGCAGCGACAGGGTGCCCTGGGGGTCAACGGAGCCGGGGGAAGGCAGCAGCTCAACTCGGGCCGTAGCCCCTCCTTCTACCCGCCAGGACACCTGAAACCCAGGAATTTGCTCCCCCGGCTCCACCGGCACCAGATACTTGGGCTGGGCATCGTTGCCGTTGATGGTAAACGAGGCAATGCGCACCGGGCGCGGCTCGATGACCACCACCTCACTCTGCTTAGCGGTGGGCAGCTCGTTATCGCCTAAATCGATGGGCACCGCCGTCAGCTCAAACTGGTACTGGCCCACATCAATCATGCCGCTGGGCACCCCCTGGCAAATCAGCCGGTCTTGAATTTGGCAGAAGGGCTGTAGCTCGTCGGGCAGGGTCACCTGCATCGGGCTATCGGGGTTGCGCAGGGTAAAGCGTCGCCCGCCCAGGGTGGTGCCGTCGGGCCGTTTGACCACCAGCAGCAGGTCTTGCAGGCTTTCGGGGTTAGTCACAATCCAGCTGACGCGAACGCCTGCCTCGGTAACGGCAGGGGCCATGGCACCCTCGGCACCCGCCGGGGTGCCCGCTTCAGAATAGATCACCTGGTCGGGGGCCAGCTCTACCACTGTGGGCTGAGCCGGCCCCGCCAGGGTCACTAGGCTGCTTTCGGCCTGCACCGGGGGCAGATTGAGCGCCAGGTCGGGCAGCAGGGTGAGCTCAAAGCGGTACTGACCTGGCTCGCGCAGATCGAGGGGCACCTCGCGACAGGTGATCATCCGCCCGGTTTGGTCGCAGTAGGGCAGCAGGTTCACCGGCAGCCCCTGAGATAGGTCGTAGGCTTCGGGACCAAACACCAGGGTGCCGTCCGGGGCATAGCCGCGCAGCAGCATCGTCTGCACCTGGCGGGGGTGGCTCACCTGCCAGCTCAAACGGGGCGTCTCGCCCTGGTCGAGCGCATAGCGACTTTGGGAGGGCGAAATATCGACCACGAAGGGGTGGGGCGCAGGGCGAAAGATCCACAGCAGCAGGCCGCCCAGACCAGCGGCACCGATGGCGGCGGCGATCGCCAGCCGCCGCTGCCACCGAGGGCGCGGCAGCGGCCCAGGCATAGGGGCGAGGGTGATGGCCGCCGCTGTCGCCGTCGGCTCTACCGCTGGGTCGCCCTGGAGTTCTGGCTGATTCCACTGTTCGATCTGAGACCCTGCCATAGCCGTTTTTGTCCTCACATTCCAGGGCAGCATAGCGACTTAGCTGTGCCCCTGCCAACTGGGTCTGCTCACCAATGCTAACAATCGATACCATTAGTGGAGACATTCTATCGGTACCCAAACCTGACTATGCTTAGGCCGGAGCGGTTTGGGGTTTGCAGTTTGCGGTTTACGGTTCACGGCCTGCCTTAGACCGTAAACCTTAGACCGTGAACCGTTTACCCT
>DAIPYU010000082.1:0-6793 GCA_036782635.1 Nodosilinea sp. CTOTU7353 | reverse complement strand
ACCGTTTACCCTAGACCGTTTACCCTGGACCGTACACCCCTGTCCCCATCAGCTTGTCGAGGATTAATGTGGCTGCCTGATCAGCCCCCATCGGGCCGCTATCTATCCCAAGGATGAGTATTTAAGTGGGGCGACCCAGCGATAGTTGACAGTACCCCATCAAACTCTTTGGTCATGCCAGAAGAAGTGCAAGAAGATTTCTATCCCGAAGCTGAGTCTCCCCAGGAGATCCAGTGGGCCGGTGACGCCGCTGACGAGCCCACTTTCCCCGAGGGGGCCTGGACGGATAAAACAGCCGTAGTCGAAACCCCCTTAGAGGGGCAGCACAAGTCCCAGGTCAAGTTTGAAGGGGTCTACTGGACTGCGATCGCAACGCCCCCCGGCACCCCGCTCACCCCAGGCGATACCGTGGCCATCCTCGGTCGTGACGGCAATGAGCTGATTGTGCAAACGCTGCCTCAGGCGCAACCGACGATTACGCCCCCAGCAGTCGTCACAGATCCTCAAGATCAACCGCTATCTCCAGACCCCACCGACCAGCCCCTGAGAGAAACACCCCCGCCGAACACCTTGGTCTAAATCACTACATCTAGTCCAACTAGAGATTTATATTTTCCCCAGGCCCAAACTACACTGCTGGACAGCGGTAGCTAGGCAGCGGGCTTGGGTGCCCCCATGCGAATCTCAGAGCAAAACGAAGCCACCTGCTCGACGTCTCCCACTTTGACCACGCTGGTGCGCATGCGCAGGCTGGGGTTGGCAAACCACAGCCGCTCTTCGATTTGCCCGGTCTCGGTGGGGGTGACAATGGTGAGCACTTCGTCATCGACCCGGTAGGTGCCCTGGAGCGGGGGCGACGACGCGGCGGCCTGCACCAGCACCCCTTCCCCTGAGGGGGCGGGCGCCATGATCACCATCAGGGCGCTGCTCTGGATTTTTTGGGTCTTGCCCTCGAGTTCGCTGTCTTGGTGGACGCGCAGGCCGCAGGCAATTTGGCTGGGGTCGTAGCCCAGCGGCGCGCAGGCCTGGGCCAGGTCGCCATCGGTGGCGGGCAAAAACTCAATCAGCAGATTAGACTGCCCCGCCTGAGAACTCTGGTGGGCCAGGTTGTGGGTGGTGCGCTGAGAAAACCACTTGCCAGCCAGGGTTTCAAAAAAGCTCACAATGTCCATGGGGATAAATCTGCGTTTCGACAAATCGTCACAGTCTTTAATTCTACGGCGAAGCGCCGCTTAATTAATGTTTGACTGTGGAGTCGCAGGGTTTGTAAACGCGGCGGCTCCGCAGTCAGTGATTGTGTACAAATGTTGCGAGATAAAAAGTGCTGAACCCCTTTTCCCGTAAGAATTAGAGAGCATCACAGAGTGATAGACTAGCGATCGCGCTTAAACCTGTTTTTGTTAAGCCTGTCTTTTGCCAGCTGTCTTCCGCAGACTGTCTTCTGCAAACCATCTTGTAAATTGGTGACGCCTCACATGACCGCAGTGAACCAGGACCCTTTGTTGCTCCGCGCCGCCCGCCACGAGGTGCTAGAGCGTCCCCCCGTGTGGATGATGCGCCAGGCTGGCCGCTACATGAAGGTGTACCGTGACCTGCGCGACAAATACCCTTCGTTCCGCGATCGCTCCGAAAATGCCGATCTGGCCATTGAGATCTCCCTCCAGCCCTGGCGCGCCTTTCGCCCCGACGGGGTGATCATGTTCTCCGACATTTTGACGCCGCTGCCGGGCATGGGCATTCCCTTCGACATCGTGGAGAGCCAGGGGCCGCTCATCGACCCGCCCATCCGCACCCAGACCCAGATCGACGCGGTGCACGAATTAGATCCTGAAACAGCGCTGCCCTACATTCGCACCATTCTACAAACCCTGCGCGGCGAAGTGGGCAACGATGCCGCCGTGCTGGGCTTTGTCGGCTCGCCCTGGACCCTGGCGGCCTACGCCGTCGAAGGCAAGACCTCAAAGAGCTACACCAAGATCAAGGGCATGGCCTTTAGCGAACCCGCCATGCTGCACCAGCTGCTGGGCAAGCTGGCCGACAACATCGCCACCTACGTGCGCTACCAGATCGACTGCGGTGCCCAGGTGGTGCAGCTGTTTGACTCCTGGGCCGGGCAGCTCAGCCCCATGGACTACCGCACCTTTGCCCTGCCCTACCAGCAGCGGGTGGTGCAGCAGGTGAAGCAGACCCACCCCAACACGCCCCTAATTCTCTACATCAGCGGCAGCGCCGGGGTGTTTGACCTGATGGGCGAGTCGGGCGTCGACATCGTCAGCGTTGACTGGACGATGGACATGGCGGAGGCCCGCCGTCGCCTCGGCCCCAGCATTGGCGTGCAGGGCAATGTCGACCCGGCGATTTTGTTTGGCTCGAAGGAGCTGATTCGCGATCGCATTCTCGACACCATCAAAAAGGCGGGCAATCGCGGCCACATCATGAACCTGGGCCACGGCATTCTGCCCGGCACCCCCGAAGAAAACGCCGCCTACTTCTTTGAGACCGCCAAGAACGTCGACAAGCTGCTGGCGACGGTGTAGAACAGGACGGGTGCAGGGTTTAAGGTTTACGGTGCAAGGCCTTGGCTCAGACCCTGCACCGTAAACCTTAGACCTTGTACCCCTTCCCCCATGCTTACCCTCACCCAGGGCCATCTGCGCCTGCTAGAACTGTGCCACCGGCGCTACCAGTACAGCTATCTAGAGCCGGTGCCGGTGCCCACCGACCCCGCCATGGCCGAGCGGCAGCGGTGGGGTACTGAATTTCACCTGGTGATGCAGCAGCGAGAGCTGGGCTTGCCCATAGAAGATTTTTTGCGCCAAGATGCGGCGCTGGATGCGGCGGTGAACGGGCTGCTGGCCGCTGCGCCCGATCTGTTTGCGGCGGCGGGCTTTCGCCAGAGCGAGCACCGCCGCACGCTGCCCTTTAACGGCTATACCCTCACCGCCATCTACGACCTGCTGGTGCTGGAGCCAGACCAGGGCCAAATTGTGGACTGGAAAACCTACCAACTCCCCCCCAAGCCGGCCCAGCTGGAGAAAGATTGGCAGACCCGGCTCTACCTATATCTACTGGTAGAAACCAGTGAGCTGGCCCCAGAACAGGTGACGATGACCTACTGGTTTGTGGCCCCCCCCGGTAGTGAGGCGGCGGCTCCGCCCAGCAGCATTGGCATGGCTTATACCCGGGCGCAGCACCGCCGCACTGAGGCCGACCTGCAACGGCTGACCGATCGCCTCACTACTTTGCTGGCCACAGAAAACGATTTGCCCCAGGTAGATGTGAGCCAGGGCCACTGCGCCCGCTGCCCCTTTGCGGTGCGCTGCCAGCGATCGCAGGAGCGCTACGGCGGCGATGGCGAGATGGTGCTGCCGGCGATCGCCGACATTGCCGAAGTGCCTCTCTAGTGAAGTACCCCTCCAATACAAGGCATCAACCTATTTCTATCCGGCCTGAATCTATCCGCCAGTAGACGCCTACCGTTCGACCAGCGATTCTTCAACAGCGGTCGACGACTTGACTTGAGACTCTAAAATTGCGCCGTAGAGTGGGCTGGTGGCCATCAGGTGCTCGTGGGTGCCCTGGGCCACCAGTCGCCCCTTATCCATCAGCAAAATGCGATCAGCGGTGCGCACGGTGCTAATGCGCTGGGCCACCACAAAGGCGGTGCAGGTGCGGCGGCGCATCAGGTCATCCAGCGCGGCCTGGATCTGGACGGCGGTTTGGGCATCTACAGCAGAGGTGCTGTCGTCGAGAATGAGAATGCTGTAGTCGGTGAGCAGGGTGCGGGCGATCGCAATTCGCTGCTTTTGCCCGCCCGATAGCCCCACCCCCCGCTCGCCCACCAGGGTGTCGTAGCCCTCGGGCAGGGTCATGACAAAATCGTGGATTTGGGCGGCTTTGGCGACTTCGATCACCTGGTCGAGGGTGGCCTCGGCCTTGGCGTAGGTAATGTTTGAGAAAATCGTGCCCGAGAACAGGGTGGTCTCTTGAAAGACCGTGCTGATATGCGATCGCAGACTCTCCAACGTAAAATCTCGCACGTCTCGGCCGTCGATGCGCACCGCCCCCGCCGTCACATCGTAGAAGCGGGGAATCAGGTTGGTGACGGTGCTTTTGCCCGAGCCGGTCATGCCCAGAATGGCGATCAGCTCGTTGGGCTTGGTTTCAAAGGAAATTTCGCAGAGGGCCGGAGCGGTCGCGCCAGGGTATCGAAACGACACATTCTCAAAGGTGATGCGGCCACCGCAGGTGGTGAAGGGAACGGCGCGAGGACGATCGCGAATTTCCACCGCCGCGTCGAGCACTTCGTAGACCCGCTCGGCGGAAGACGACGCCTGGGCGATCGCCGGGGCGGCAAAGCCGATCAGCAAAATCGGCTGCAAGATCAGCAGCAGGTAGGCATTAAATGCCACCAGCTCCCCCACCGAAAACCGCTGGTCGATCACCGCCGCGCCGCCGTAGCCCACCACCACCACAATCACCAGGTTGCTGACGAGAAAGATAAACGGAAACGTATTGCGAATCGCCCGAATGGTTTTCATGTTGGCGGCGACTAGCTCCCCGTTGAGCTGAGTGTAGCGATCGCGCTCCACCTCCTCCCGCACAAAGGCTTTCACCACCCGCACGCCGAGCAAATTCTCCTGCAAGACGCCGTTGAGGTCGCTGAGTTGCTCCTGCACCTGGCGAAACAGCAGGTTGTTTTGGCTAAAGAACCGCGCCATTAGCCACCCCGCCAGGGGCACCACCGTCAGGCTAATCAGCGCCAGCTGCCAGTTCATAATGAGCAGGATGGCGGCGATCGCCACCAGCGTCACCACGCCGCTAATCACCTGCACCAGGCTAGTGCTCAGAAACGTGCGAATCTGCTCAATGTCGCTGGTGACGCGGGTGAGCAGCTGCGAAGTCTGCGACTGGTCGTGGTAGCTAAAGCTCAGGGTTTGAATCTTGCTAAAAATGCGGTTGCGCAGGTCGTAGACCACGCTCTGCGACATAGCCTCGGCGCAAAAGCTCTGGCCAAAGTTAAACAGCCCTCGGGCCAGGGCGGCGATTACCAGCCCCGCCCCGCTCTGCAAGACCACCGTCAGATTATTTTCGGCAATGCCCTGGTCAATGGCCCAGCGAAACAGCTGCGGCGTCGCCGCATAGGCTGCCACCAGCAGCAGGGCGCTGACCAGCGCCCCCAGCGTTAGCCAGGGATGAGCACCGAGGCTGCCCAATACCCGCTGAAGGGGCTGCCGCGCAGCTGCGTTTTGAGGCTGAGAGAGCTGAGTCAATCGTCTGCTCCTAGTGGTACTAAATCCTGTTTTGTTACCCCGGTACCTCTGGGCGAATGCAATAGAGCCTACAGCTAGGCTGTGCCAACGCCCCTACGGTTTGGCCTTTTGGGAATCGGGGTGATGCGATTCGGATTTGGTATGAGATGTCAGCATTCTAAAGGGTGTTCTACTAGAAAGTCTTCTAAACCTCGCCTCGGTTAAAACCTGTAGTTTCTCTTTCTTAGGATCCAGGTTGGATTTAACCCATAGGCGGTCTGTAATCGCGATAGGGTCGGCCTTGATTGGGGCTTGAAAGCGGTCACTCTGGGCTAGGACTGTAGGCCGGCAGCGGTCCTAGGGTATGGAGGCCGTAGAAAGAGACTTTATTTGAGCCCTGGGAAACTGGAGAAAACCCAAAGGCATCCCCCCCTGTGACTGACCAGCCGTAGCCTTCATCGGTGTCGAGATGAACGTGGTGGCGATGCCTTGGGTACACCACTTGCGATCGGCAAACCCTAAGAGGGTTCACGGTCTAAGGTATAGGGCTCACGGCTTGCCTTAAACCTTATACCGTGAACCGTATACCCCACTGACTTATCATCTTGGCTTAGCAAATTACCAGGGTGATCAGCGGTGATCGACCCAGGGGCAGATGATTTTAGACCGCAGTTTATGGTCACAATCAAATGATTGTTTTTTAGTTAAGCTCTGGCACAGCCAGTTTTAGCTGACTTAGCCGCTATGTCGCTCAAAATTAAGCTCAATGGCCATTCTGAGAAAAGCGCGTCGACTGATCAAAGAAACCGTGGCTGAATGGCAGGTTCAGGAGGTTTCACTGCTGGCCTCATCACTCGCCTACTCAACCGTTTTTTCTTTAGCGCCTCTGATGATCTTGGTGATGATGCTTTTGGGCATTTTTTTTGGGGAAACAACGGCAAGAGAGCAGATTGTGTCTCAGCTAGACGACTTAGTGGGCGACGATGGCGCTGATCTGCTGGCAACAGCGATTGTCAATCTGCGCGATCAGGCGAGCGAAGGCCCACTTCAGCTGATTCTCAACCTGGCCTTCTTTTTGTTTGGGGCATCCAGTGTGTTTGCGGGCATTCAAAACTCTCTAGATCGCATTTGGGACGTAAAACCAGAACCCGGTCGCCACGTGTTTCACTTTTTGCGGAAGCGGCTACTGTCGGCGGCGATGATTCTTGCGATCGCATTTCTGTTGCTGGTGTCGTCGGTGGCGGGCACGCTGCTGGCTGTTGTGACTGCCAACCTCAACGAATGGCTACCAGCGATGGGTTTTCTGTGGCAGATCTTGAGTTGGGCGATCTCTTTTGGGGTGATTACGGCGGTTTTTGCCGCTATCTATACCGTGTTGCCCGATGCCGATATTCACTGGCAAGACACGTTGATTGGGGCCATGCTCACAGCCGGGCTGTTTATGGTCGGCCAGTGGCTCTTTGGCATCTTCTTAGATTTGGTCGACATTGGCTCGGGCTACGGAGTGGCCGGTTCGTTTCTGGTGATCATCACCTGGATTT
>DAIPYU010000081.1:20739-22265 GCA_036782635.1 Nodosilinea sp. CTOTU7353 | reverse complement strand
TACCTATTTTTCAGACAGACTTCTCGGCCTAGTCCTTGGACTTGAGTAAGGCTACTGATCGCGACAGCCGCGCCTGGGTTTGGAGCATCAGCGGCCCGCGCAGCCGCAGCCGTCCCAGGGTGACAAAAATCAGCCCCAGCAGCAGGTCAACTCCGGCCACGGCGGCGATCGCCTGAAGCCAGCTCAGCCCCAGAGACTGGGCAAACACCACACTGGCGACGATGCCGAGCACGAGCGCTGTGGTGAGCAGCCCTACGCCTATACCCAGCATGATAAAGCCGCTGATCAGGCGGCGGCTTTCGTAGTTGGCCTCTTGCACAGCCACGTCGAGATGAGTATCGACTAACACGGTTGCCAAACGCAGCAGTCGCCGAAAGTAGCTTTCCACTTGGTCAAAGGTAGAGTCAGAGCTGGCCACGCTTGCCCCCCAAAATCAGACCCAGCACAAAGCCGATGCCCAGCGCGATCAGCAGGCTTTGACCGAGGTTGCCGCGAGCACGTTTCTCTAGCTCGGGCAGCATCTCGACCTTGAGCTCTTGAATCAGGTTTTCGGTGCGTGCTTCGAGGTCATCGAGCAGATTGTCAATGCTTGACTTGTCGACCCCCAATGACCCAGTAGGCTCAAGACTTGACGATGACGCCCTATTCCCATTGGCAGCAACCTTGTCTGGCGCTGGGGCCTCGACCTCAACCAGCGTGGCCAACTCATTGATCTGCCGACGCACCAGGGTTTTGGTACGATCCGTTTCACCGCTGATATAGACCACAGTCGAGTCTAAGTCGCCTTCCGTGGCCACAAGGCTTTTTTCGCTTAGCTGGGGCCACTCAGACAGCAACAGCGGCACCATCGACTCGAAATGATGTTTAAAGGCTTTTTTGGTGGCGGCGGTGAGTTGGCTATTGGCCATGACTGGCTCCCGATGATTGACGTTAGGGCTGAGCTGTGGTCACTGCGGTCTAGGGCTGCGCCATTTGCGCCCCCGGCGGCGAAACAGCAGGTACATCAGCACACCTACTACGATCAATACCAGAATTGGCACGGCGATCGCGAGTACCGAAAGTATGGTTGAGCTGGCTAACTCTGTGGTGGAGACGGCAATGTTACCCACCGGCCCCGCCGTCGCCGTCGAGGCCAGCCGAGCTAGCCCGGTAAAGGCCTGGGTGCCGCTGGCCACGCCGCCCCCAGCAATCAGCGCCAGGCTCCACTGCAAAAAGGGGTTCATGTCGCCCCCCGTAACGGCGGCGGTGAGAACGGTACCGGCGATCGCGGCAGCGGGCAGCTCCACCGCATCCATCAGGTTGTCAACTATCGGAATAAAATACACCAACACCTCTAGCAGCGTCGCCACGGCCAAGGCAACGATGGCGGGCGTACTGCCCATCCAGGCCATGCTGGGTGACAGGGTAAGGTAGCCCTGATGGGAGGCAATGCCCGCCACTAAAAAAGGCACCAAAATTCTAAAGCCGGCGGCGGCGCTGAGTCCAATGCCGATGGCAACGTGCAGCAGTACGTCCATAGCTCCCCC
>DAIPYU010000081.1:0-20639 GCA_036782635.1 Nodosilinea sp. CTOTU7353 | reverse complement strand
CCCAGTTCGGCAAAGGTGCTCAGGGGCAGCACCACCAGCTCTGAAGAGGTGCGCTCGACCACGACGTAGCACAGCGATGGCAGAGCCTCAGCGGTGAGCGGCGAAATTTCTAGGGCTTCCAGGTTGGTGATGGCGTGATCGCTGCCCTCCCAGGCATAGGTCTCGTCGTCATCGTCGTCGTCGCTGTCGCCATCGTCGTCGTCATAGTCGTCGCCGAGCACGGGGTTGTCATCCCAATCGTCGTCGAGGGTGGCTTCGTCACTCGGTGACTCGGTGGCTTTGGCGGGGACAGCCTGGGCCGACTTGAGCACCGGGCGGGCGGGCTTCTCAGATGGCTCGGCCGCCGCCGGTTCAGGGGGAGCGGAGTCAGGCAGCGATAGCTGAGTCGGCTCAGGGGCGGCGGCAGCAGTGATCGCCGGTGCTTCTGCCGGTGTTTCTGGAGATGGCTCGGCGGCGCGCGATCGCCGTTTGCGGGCCGGTTTGGCGGCTTTTGCCGGGGCTTCTATTTCTTCAGGCGCTTCTTCTGTGGCAGCCGGGGCTGGCTCGGCCGCAGGTTCGACCTCAGCCACCGGCTCAGGCTCGGCCTTTTTCTTGCTGCGGGGCTTGGCCTTGGGCTTTGTCGGAGCCGCTTCCTCAACCTGGACAGGCTCTTCCTCAGGCTGGGCTGGTGGGGCAACCACGGCCTTGTCGGTGGAGCCACGCTTTTGCTGAATCAGCACACTGTACTCGGCTTCGGGCAGGCTGGCCTTGAGCAACCGGCTGATGGTGCTGTTACTGACGCCGTAGCGCTCCGCCAGGGTTGAGGTTGTCTCCTGGGGCTGGCGGTACAGGCTCAAGATAGATGTCTTGTCAGCCTCAGTCAGCTTTTTGGGTGCCATGCCGTGGGTTCCGTAACAATGCCATCTAACATCTTAAGGCCATACCAAGGCCAGCTTAGGATCTAGCATTTTCTCTCCGGCAAGATTCCCTCGCTGGGCTTAGATTCGGCTGGGCTAGGCTCAGGTTTCTGGGCTTAGGTTTCTGGGCTCATGTTTCAGGCCCCAAACCGCCCTACCCCCGTCGCCGCCGACTGCTGCGGCGAGAATTCACCGAGACGGCGTGCTCTACCACTGCCCCGAGGCCAAAAAAGACCGCCGAAAACGTCCAAAAGACTTCCCACAGGCTGCCTTCTATGTAGGTGCCGGTGTTGACGGCGTAGGCAAAGAACATGTCGGCGATGTAGAGGCAAAAGGCGGCGATCGCAATCAGCTTCCACGACTGAGAATAGCGCCCGCCCCAAAAAGCCACCAGCAGCGTACCCGCAATCACCAGCAGCACAATGTCGCCAATCAGGTAGAGCAGGCCCACCGCATCCACCAGAGGTTCTAGCATGCGGTCCAGCTGCAAGATCAGGGGGGGGGCAGTGATAGCTTCCTCATCCGGGTCGAGGGCTGCAGCGGGGGCCTCAGCGGGGTCCGATTCCAAGGCGGGGGCGGGGATAACCTCGGGGGCTGCCTGGGCCAAATGGTGCATCGCTGGCACCTGGCCCAGGGGCACCGGCATCGCTTCAGCCGCGGCAATGTTCACAAAAATGGCCAGCAGCACCCCACCCAAACCAATGCCTACCACCATCATCCACTGGGGCAGCTCCAGGTTTAAGCGCCGGGGCAGCACCGCCTTAAACATGCCCGCTGCCAAGAAGATATAGCTAAAGATATAGAAAAAGTCGCCCAGAGACACCGCCGGGTCAAGCCCCCAAACCGTACCCCAGATAAAGAACAGCACAGTGCCCACGGAGTAGAACAGCAGCCCTAGGCCAATCCAAAACCAGACGTTGCGACCGCTAACGATCTGGCTGCTGCGCCAGTTGCGAAAGCACAACAGCGAGGCCAAGAAAAATGCGCCAATTTCCAACAGGTTGATGCCCGTCAAAAACCAGTCAGGCTGGGCACCATCTTCCCCTGGCGCAGTAAACAGCAGAAAAAAGAGCAGGGTAACCACGCCCCAGGCGATGCAAGCCCCCACCAACAGCGGCGTGGACGTGTCACGGGCAGAGGTCGGGGTAGATGATTTGCTCAAGGGTTCACTCCTAACGGAACTCAACGGCGCAACTGCAAATCGGGCAGCGCAATCTCAAAAGTCGCTCAGCCCCGGCAGTAAGCCCAGTGCCAGGTGAATTGTACCGATTACCAACTCTCTTGAGCCGTTCAGGGCGGGGAATCGTGCCAATTAGTCGCGCAGAGCAATAATTCTTAAACTGGACTAAGTCCAAATCTTGCCCGACGGAGACTGCTGTAACCATCGCCGAAACTGGCTCTGCTCAGCGGTGGTCAAGTCTTCCACCGCTTCTAGCGCGCGGCCGGCAAAATCGGCATTGCCAAAGTAGTCTTTGCCCATGCGGTGCATTTCTTCTAGCAGGCGCTGTAGGTGGTGATCTTGCCAGGGCGGCAGCTGGGGCATCGCCAGGGGGTCTACGGTGAGAAGATTTTTCATGGCCTCAGGGGCCGTCGCCTGGGGAAATTTCCAGGCGGCAAACACTTTGGCAATGTCATCTTCAAACTGCCGCGCCTGTTTGCCTCCCAGTAAATCTTCCACATCCATATAAAGCACCTGCAGCATCAGCAGACAGGCTTTGATAAACGGGGCTGCTGCCGGGGGGGTGCCAGTGTCACCACCTCCGTCATGGGCAAAATTTTCAAGGCGAACTTTACCCCAAATGCTAAAGCGATCAGGTTCCTCTAGCAGCACGCAGGCTTTGCCCCGGTTGTCGGTCAGGTCGCGCCACAGCGCCCGAGCATCGTCTTCTTGGGCAGCATTAAACACGCTCAGCAGACGAAAGGTCTGCCCCTGGTAGGACAAAATCGGAATCTGCTGATCTTTCTGCGGATGATGAATCGTCTTGATGTCAACATCCTGCCGCTTGAGGATAAACATGTTAAGGTCTGCTGACTCCTAGCTGAGGTAAGCACCTGCTGTAGGCGGCGGCTGCAACGGTAGACCGCACCCTTAGTACCGCGTGATAATGGAAATCTGTAAACCCTCACAAACTATTGGATTGACTAACTAGCATGGAATCGAGACTCATACCAAGTCCAGCTCGGAATCTGTTGTCTTTCCACAGGTGTCTTCCACAGGCAGAGCTCCGCTTCTAGACTTGGATGAGGTTTATCTTAGCCGCCCTGACTGCATTGGCGGCAGTTTTATCGCTTTTATTCTAATTATTCTATTCGTCCTAGTCTGCCCTAAGAATCGCCTATACCCCCTAAAATGAGAGGAACGCATCAAAGAGCTGGTCGGGGCCATTAGCTCAGGGGATAGAGCAACCGCCTTCTAAGCGGTCGGTCGCTGGTTCGATTCCAGCATGGCCCGTTGTCTATGACACAGCCTCCCGTTGTCATCTGGGAACCCGTTGGGGAAGGCTGTTTATGTAGGAAGAGTCTAATTGGTCAAGAGTCTCGCCGGAGCACTGAGTTTAATTCGGGTTGAAAGCATGCGTTCGCCAGAAGCTTGCGGCCAAGGAGGCTGAAGGCTGGGCAGGAGGCAGATGAAAGCGTTACCCTGGCTATAGCCCAAACGCTTACGGGCAGCCCCCTACAGGCAAATACATTGGACGATGCAGACCTAAAAGCCAGGCTCCAACGGCTGGAGGCAGAGCTAAATAGCGGCTCACCGCCTGCGGCCCAGCACCCTAACTCTCGCGCTGCCGCCAACCAGCCAGCGCCAAAGCCCCAGGGATGGGGCGAGCGGCTCAAGACCAATGCCCTGATACCCGTCTACTTATTGGCCATTCCCTGGGCTCAGGAGATTGTTGACCAACTCTTCTTTGGCGGTCGCTGGAACCTGCCGCTGCATCCCCGCAACCTGGAGGGTATACCGGGCATTTTTCTCTCGGCTATCTCCCACTCTGGCTTTGCCCACCTGATCGGCAACACGATTGGCTTTTTGATCTTTAGCTGGCTCATTTTAGCCAAGGGCCGCCGCGACTACTGGATTACGCTGCTGGTGGGCTGGCTGGGGGGCGGGGTGATGGCCTGGCTGCTCGGCCCCACCAGCGTCCACGGGCTGAGTGGGGTGGTCTACACCCTGTTTGGCTATCTGCTCTGCATTGGTTGGCTAGAGCGGCGGGTGGTACCGCTGCTGATCTCGATGTTTGTGCTGATCAACTACAGCTACTTTATTTTTGGCATGCTTCCCACCCAGCCGATGGTGGCCTGGTGGGGGCACCTGTTTGGCTTTGTGCTGGGCATTGCGGCGGCTTACGGGGTACATCAGGAGCCGAGGCGGGGGAGGTAGGGGAGTGGGTGAGTAGGTGGGTAGATGGGTGGATGGGTAGATGGGTGGATGAGCCGCTGTAGGGTGGGCACTGCCAGCTCTGTCAAGGTGGGGGCGATCCCTCGGATTGGCCGCTGAGCCTAGGGCTAGAAGTCCAAGGCTCAAAGCCGAAATCCTCTGAAGAGGATTGGGAGCCGAGTTCCCCAGTCTGCTTTAGCAGACTTTTGCTATGAGCCAGGGAGTTAACTCCCTGGCGGTTGTGGCCGGAGTCCCTTAGCCTATAGGCGTTTCGGGAATAGTTTGGTCACCTTGACAGGGGTTGGTGGGCACTGCCCACCATTTGGGGAAACTTTTTCCAGAAGTCGCTTCAGTTGGCTGGGGTGCCCCAGGGTTGTAGTGAGATGCTGCGGGGCACGTAGAGGGGGTGTCGGGGCTGGCCGGTGCGGTTGTGGCCCAAGCAGCGGCATTTGGCGCGGCATGGGTCGAGCAGGGTGAGGACGGTGCGATCGCGATCCCCCAAATTTCCCCAATTTCCCCAGGCCAGCAAAATTTGGTCGGCCTGCTGGGCGGCTGAGAGCACGGCAGCATTGTTATCTGGGCCAATGGCATCGTCAATCTGACGCAGCACTTTCTGACGCAGCACCCTGGGGTGGGGACTGCAGTAGGCGAAGAGATTGACCACGGCGATCGCCCCAAACCCCCAGCCCTGGGCCAACCCCATGCATCGACGAATGGTGGGGTCGTCTAGGCTACCGTCGGCCCGGCTCGGATTTAGCATGATGATGGCCAGGGTAGGGCCGCTGCTCCAGCGTCGCTCTAGACTGTAGCGATAGCGGCCCGTGGGGTCGAAGGTGGCGCTGCGCTCCATGGCCGTCACTTGCAACATTTGTTTACATTAGAGTTAGGGGTTGGCTGCGGTGCGAGCATCCCCGGCAACCTAACCGTCTACCTGGAGAGCGACCGTTTTGACTATTTTCTCAACCTTTAGCCCATCGGTGCGCAACAACCTGACGGTGCTGTTTGCGGCGGGGCTGTGTTTTTGGGCGGGGCTGGCGGGGCTGCTGCCGACGCTACCTTTGTTTATTGAAACTCTAGGGGGCAGCGGCCAGCAGATCGGTATTGTGATGGCGTCGTTTGCCGTAGGGCTGCTGGTGGCGCGGCCCTACCTGTCGCGGCTGGCCGACGAGCGGGGCCGCAAGGTGGTGCTGATGGTGGGGCTGAGTGCGATCGCCGTCGCCCCCTTTGGCTACTTGCTGGTGCAGTTTTTGCCTCGGGTGATCGTGCCCCTAGCGATCGCTGGGGTGACCTTTAACCTCGACAGTTCAATTGTGGCAATGATGGTGATTCGCGCCTTCCACGGGTTGAGCATTGCTGCCTTTGTGGTGGCCTATAGCGCCCTGGTGCTTGACCTGGCCCCGCCCGCCAACCGAGGCGAGTTAATCGGCTATATGACCCTGGTCAACCCCATCGGCCTAGCCCTGGGGCCAGCCCTGGGGGGCTTTCTCTACGAGGCTACGGGGTTCACGACGGCATTTTTGGCCATGGGGCTGCTGGGCATCGTCGGGCTGCTGCTGGTGGCGCGGCTGCACGAGCCATACCAGCCCCGCAGCGCCGACGATGCCCCATCTAAGGCGTTTTGGGGGCAGCTGTGGAGCGGGCGGGTGCGTACGCCCGCGATTATTTTGCTGCTGGTGGGGCTGGCCTTTGGCACCCTGAGCACCTTTGTGCCGCTGTACGTGCGCGAAGCCGGCCTGGCGCTGAATGTGGGGCTGATCTACACCGCCTCGGCGGCGGCCAGCTTCATGTCGCGGCTGGTGGCCGGGCGGGCCTCCGACCGCTACGGGCGGGGTCGCTTTATCACCATTAGTCTGCTGCTCTACAGTGTGGGCATGGGGATTTTTTGGCTGGCCGAAAGTGCGCCGATGTTTTTGCTGGCGGGGTTTGTGCAGGGGTTTGCCGGGGGCACGCTGATTCCTATGATTGCGGCGCTGATGGGCGATCGCTCTAGCCCCAGCGATCGCGGTCGCACCTTTGGCCTGGCCATGGTGGGTTTTGATGTGGGCATTGCCCTGGCTGGCCCCGTCTTTGGCACCATTGCCGATCAGCTCAGCTATCGGGGCATCTTTGGCCTCTCAGGGATAATGACCCTAATTGGGCTGGTGATTTTTGCCACCGCCAACAGCAAAGATCTGCCCCACTCCCTGCGGTTTGCCCTGGGGCGTGGACAGGATGTCTACGCCATTGACCCACCTCAAACGAAACACCCCACTAAACAAAAGTTCGTTTAGTGGGGTGTTAAAGAACGGGCGTGGAGGGATTCGAACCCCCGACCCCGTGGTCCGTAGCCACGTGCTCTATCCACTGAGCCACACGCCCCTGTGCAGGCTTTTGATACTAGCATATTCTTTTGCGCGGTTTAAACCCCAATGACTGAAAATTCTGTAGCGGCAGCAGCCTTGACTCATCTCGACGCCCAGGGAGAGGCCCGCATGGTCGATGTTGCCGCCAAAGCCCAGACCGTGCGGGAAGCCGTAGCTGAAGCCACCGTGGTCATGCAGCCCCAAACCCTGGACATCATTGAGGCGGGCAACGCCCCCAAGGGCGATGTACTGGCCACTGCCCGCATCGCCGGCATCATGGCCGCCAAGCAAACCGCCCAGCTGATTCCCCTCTGCCACCCGCTGCCGATTCAAAAGGTGGAGGTGCAGATTACCCCCGATGCCTCGCTGCCGGGGTATAGCATTCAGGCGACGGTCAAAATCAAAGCCGAAACCGGGGTCGAAATGGAGGCCCTCACCGCCGCCAGCGTCGCCGCCCTCACCCTCTACGACATGGCCAAAGGGCTAGAAAAATCCATCGAGATTCGCAGCATTCGCCTGCTGAAGAAGACCGGCGGCAAATCTGGCGACTACCGGGCAGAACCCTAGACCTTAACTAGCCTAACTGGGACAGGCTCTAGCGGCTTAGAGGTTCACGGTGTACGGTATGCGGTTCAAGGCTTGCCGTAAACCGTGAACCTTGAACCGTATACCCTGCACCCTGCATCCTACTAACTCTAAATCCGGTTAGGTACCCCCAGTTCCACAGCCCCGCCATGCCCATTGCCCTGATTACCGACTTTGGCACCCAGGATTGCTACGTGGGCGTGATGAAAGGCGTCATCGCGACCCTATGCCCTGCGGCTCAGCTGATTGACCTCACCCACGACCTGCCGCCGCAGGATCTCTACGCCGCCCGCTTTACCCTGCTGTGCACCTACCCCTACCTGCCAACCGGCAGTATTTTTCTGGTGGTGGTCGATCCGGGGGTGGGTACGAGTCGTCGGGCGATCGCCCTACAAACCTCCCAAGGCGTTTTTGTCGGGCCAGACAACGGGGTGCTCAGCGGCGTTTTAGAGCATGAGCCCGTTCTGAACGCCGTTGAGCTGACCAACCCCAACTTCTGGCGATTGCCCCACCCCAGCACCACCTTCCACGGCCGCGATATTTTTGCCCCGGCAGCGGCTCACCTGGCCAACGGAGTATCTCTGGGCGACATGGGAGCGGCGATCGCCCCCGACTCTCTAGTGCGGCTGCCGCTGACCCCTCCCCTAGCCACAGCCACCGGCTGGGAAGGCTCGGTGCAATACATTGACCACTTTGGCAACGCCGCCACCACCATCGCCGCCAGCGCTGTGGCCTCTGGCCCTTGGCAACTCACCCTGGGCCAGACCACGCTACCGGGGGCTAACACCTACGGCGAAGTTGACCCAGGGGCAGCGCTGGCGTTGGTGGGCAGTCACGGGTTTGTAGAAATTGCGGTGAACCAGGGCAATGCCCAGCAGCGGTTTGGGCTAACGGTAGGCGATCTCATCCTCATCACTCATCTTCCCACCCCCTAATCCTTCATCGCCACCCACCTACCCATCCACCTATCCACCCATCCATCACCCTAGCTAGGGCAGACACATAGGTCTGCCCCTATCGCCCATCCACCCATCCACCCATCTACATCCCCTCTACCCCTGCGCCGGACGGCTCTGCAGCACACCGCTAGCGCTGGCCTGCCCATGGGCCTGATTTGCCCTCACCCAGGCTCGGTAATCTTCAGTGAGTTGGCGTTCGATGCGGTGTTTGATAGTGGCCAAAATACCGCTCAGAAAAGCCTTGCCGGTACGGTCAAGCACCGAGGCGGGCATAAACCCAATCGGCGGCGGCAGTTCCAAATGGATTTGCAGGTCGGCCTGGCCCCGCAGCTCGGTGTAGCTGGTCTCACGGTGGGGCGTGAGCTTGCCCTGGAGCGCCATGCCAAAGGAGTCATTCACAAAGCTAAGGTAGTCGGGGCCTTTGACCTGGCAGCCCACCGACTCTAGGTACAGGCTGCCGTCAGAGAGCGATCGCACCTGCAAATCGGCAGTGGGTTCAATGCTGATGCCAAAAAATTGCAGGGGCCGCAGGCTCAGCCGATAAACCCCGTCGCCCAGCACCTCAATGCGGCGCGGATCGGTAATCGCCTGCACCAGACGCTGGGGCTGCCGCAGGTAGTGCTCAATCGGAATCGCCTCATTGGGTACCCGCAGACGTAGGGCTTGGCTGGCGTGGAAATCTTTCATAAAAGAAAGCTACCTGAAAACGGTGTATTACCCAGGGCAGATGAAGCTTTGTAACCCTTCCTTAATAATTTTATATGCTCTTCAGGTTTCGTGGGGTTTGCAGGGCAATGCTGGGCACCCTGATGGCTTTGCCCAGAAGCAGTCGTAGGAGAGATGAGGAGATCCTCCCCGGCGATATTCGGCCCTCCGACTCGCGGCTTTAGCTGAGAGGGCGTTACATAGAGTTACTACTTATTTAGGGTCAGCTGCACCCAAGGAGACTGCCATGACATTTACCCCAACTCACGTTTTAATTTCGCGCACTAAAGAAACCCCGGTACAGCTAGTACCTGGGCCTAAAGGCTACTGGCTCTACACCGAAGCCGAGGCACAGAGGGCAACTGCCCCTGCCTTTGAGGTCCGCCCCAAGCTCGGCTTTTACTGTCGGGGGTTGCAAGTGGTGGGCTTTCGCCTACAGCCGTTGGCCGCTGCGAAAGTTGCCCAGCCAAAAGCAATCACTATGGCTCAGTAACGGCACAATGACGCAATGAAAGGACGTTTTCTAGATGGAATGCGCCCCAACCAAGGGCGACGTCATGGGGGATCAACGACCGTTTACCCCCTATGATCTCAGCTTAGCTAGCGCCCTGCGCTTGAGCATATTTAGGCAGCTCAACGATGAAGCTGGTGCCCTTGCCCGCCTCGCTATCAACTGTAATTGCCCCATGATGCGCTTCAACAATATTTTTAACTAAAAACAGCCCTAACCCCCAGCCAGTTTGATCGTCAGTAGAGTTACTACGACGAAACTGCTGAAACAGAATTGATTGCGCGCTTGGGTCAATCGGCTGTCCCTCATTGTGAACAGTAAAGTTCACTTTGGCTTCAGTTTGCTGAATCAAGAAGGTAATAGGCGTAGCAGAATCACCATATTTGACGGCATTGGTCGCTAGGTTTTCAATCACTCGCCGCATCTCTTTAGGGCTGCAACTAATCCAAATATCAGCATCAGAGCAGACGACAAAGCGATCACCGTAGGTAAGCGCAAGGTCTTCTACAATATCTTTGACCAGGCTGTCTAAGTTGCACTCTTCAAGCTCAACTGTCAGGCGATATCCTGCCCGCAGCCGACTGGCATCGAGCAGGTTTTGAATCATCGAATTTAATCGATCAGCGGCAACTAGCATCTTGGCTACGATGTCTCGTTGCTTGTCTCCTGCCTTAAAATGAGGCAGCGTCAGCTGAGCACCCATCTTTATGATGTTGAGCGGGCCTCTCAGATCGTGGGTCAGCGATGCCATAAAGAGTTCTTGAATATCTTGCAGCGTCTGAGAAAACTGAGTCGCTGCATCGCTAACGGCTTGCTCAAGAGAATCAATGATGATATCTCGTTCTCTCACCCCTAAGGGCGCTTCTGCTTCTAAAACTTGGAAGATAACTTGTCGAAGAATGCTGTACTCAAAGATTAGCTGGGGGAGGGAGTAGTCGGCGTATTTTGCTCGCTCTTGCCCGTGCTCCATGCTAACTCGGATACTTTGCAACTTGGTCGTTACAGCCTCACTCGATGTCTGTTCGGATGGGTCGGAGAGTTCGTCGGCTAAATGGTCGAGATATTTGGGGAGTGAATCTCTCAACGTAAGAGAACTTTGATGCTTAGAGGCAACTATTTCAGCTCGCACTCGCTCTTCCCATATCTCTATGATTTTTTGAGAATTGTGTTTGAGGCGGCTAGATATTTGGTTAGTCATATGATTGATATGCGCCGCCTCCCTCAGCAAAAAATGGGCTTTGAAAATAATGGGCTGTGGAATGTTTGAGTATCGACTATGATCTGATTCTGTCATCGGGTTGACGGATTGACTGTGGGTGTTGACCCGTCTTCCACTCGTCTGCCTGATTTTGAACGGGTTTAAATCACTCTAATCTTTTTAGACAAGCTGTGGCAAGACCACACCAGGTCAGCTCAGAGTTTGTTGTCTGCCCCCAGAGAGAACTCTACGACTAGGGTCATGCAAGGCTATTGCGGCTAAGAAGTGGTTTTCTCAACTGTTTCCTTGCTTTCTGTACAGTGAAGAAAATCGATTGATTGCAGCGATGGCGCGCCGGGATCTAAAAGGAGGTGCTACGTCAGCAGTTGAACAAGATCTGCTGAATCAAATTGGCTAATTTTGTGGCGCTGTCGGCAGTAGCTAGGTGGCCAGCGGCGGTGGCCATGGCACCGAGCCGCTGGGGCTGGGCGAGGAGATCGAGTACTAAAGCCTGAAGTTGGTCTGACGAGGTCTTGCCCTGGGGCAGCATCAGGGCGGCATTGGCCTGGGCAAACACCGCTGCATTCACCGTCTGGTGATCTTCCGCTGCGTAGGGGTAGGGAATCAAAATTGAGGGGGTATGAGCGATCGCCAGCTCTGTCAGCGTGCCCGCCCCGGAGCGACCGATGGCCAGGGTGGCCCGGTGCATGAGAGCGGCCATGGTGCCAAAGAAGGGCCGATGAATGTAGTGGGAATGGGCAAAGCTGTCGGCCTCGGGGTCGTTGCTGCCAGTTTGGTGCACAATCCAGGCTCCGGCCTCGAGCCAGGCGGGGGCGGCGGCTCGCACAAGTTGATTTACGGCGACGGCCCCCTGGCTGCCGCCCACCACCACAATCAGCGGCACCTCCGCGGGGATGGCAGGGTCGGTTAGATCTGGGGGGTCTAGCGTCAGGAACTCATCTCTCACAGGGGTGCCCACCACGACGGTTTGAGCCTGGGGCAGGTGGGCGCGCGCCGCTTCAAACCCCAGCGCCACTGTGGTACACCAGGGGCTGAGCCAGCGGGTGACTTTGCCCGGCAGGGCGTTAGACTCGTGCAGCACAGTGGGCAGGCCGAGCGATCGCGCCGCAATAATTGCCGGGGCCGCAATGTAGCCCCCGGTGGTAAACACCCCGTCAAATTTTCCGGCTTTAAGCAGCTGGCGCACCTGAGAGATCGCCCGGCCAAACTGCCCCAGGGTCTTGACTGTGCCCAGCCCAGGCCGCCCCTGCAACCCAGCCATGCGCACCGTATGCAGCGGAAAGTGATCGGGCACCAGGGTGGTTTCGAGGCGGTCGGGCACCCCCAGCCACTCAATCGAGTAGTGGGCATCGAGCAGGGCAGTAGCGGTGGCGATCGCCGGAAACAAATGCCCACCTGTGCCGCTGGCCGCCACCAGCAGCCGAGGCGATGCCGCCGGGTTAGAGGCCGCCGGGTTCGAGGTCGCTCGGGTAGATGCTGGAGACAAGGAAACACCCCATCACTTTGCTCGATGCTGAAAACGCCTCTAACTATACCAACTCCCTGTCTATTGATATAAGGTAGACGGAGTATTTGTGACGTAGGGCGGTTTAGCGTGGCACGAGCTTCAGCAAAGCGATGGGGTCTAGGGGCATGGTCGCTGGTGGCCCTGGGTCTGGGGGCTGGGATGGTGACACCCCCAGCCCCCGCAAACCCTACAGCCCCCGCAAACCATCCCTACGTCGCCCAGGCGGCCCCCGCCGAAGTGCAGAGTCTGCTAACGGAGCTAGAGGCAGCGGCGAGCGATCGCAACCTCGACGGCGTCATGGCCTTCTACAGCGAGTCATTCACCAGCGACACGGGCTTTGACTATGCCCAGCTGCGCCAGACCCTAGAGACCATCTGGCAGCAGTACCCCGACCTGACCTATGACATTGAACTGCTCAGCTGGCAGGCCACTGGCCCCGGCGGCTACACCATTGAAACCCGCACCCTAATCACCGGCCAGCAGACGCTATCTAACCGCACCCTAGCCCTCAGCGCCGATGTCACCTCCCGCCAGCAGCTAGAAGCGGGCAAAATCATCTCCCAGACCACCCTCTCAGAAACCAACCGCGTGGTGTCGGGCACCAACCCGCCTAACCTCCGGGTACAACTACCCCAAACCCTCTCCCCCGGCCAGAGCTTCAGCTTTGACGCGATCGTGCTAGAACCCCTAGAGCAGCGCACCCTGATGGGGGTGGCGGTGGAGGAAGGAGTCACCGCCGAAGACTTTTTCGAGCCGCGCCCGGTGGTGCTTGGCATTCTCAGCTCTGGTGGCCTCTACAAAGTGGGCACCGCCCCCGAGGAACCCGACAATCGCTGGGTCTCGACCGTAGTGATTCGCGAAGATGGCATGGTGGTCGAAACCCGCCGCCTGCGCGTAGAGTAGCTCTACCGCTTGAGTATAGGGCTAGGTACAAGGCCCGATTGAGGACTCTGCATGGCAGGTACCGATGGCAAACTCTAACTGGCTGATTACCGACGACGGCCACCACCGCCCCTTTGGTGACCCCGAAACCCTAGAGCCAGGGCGCTACTATCGCCTGTATCGATTTCTCACCGAGCTAGAAGATATTCTCGACACCTTCCACGACGACCTCAGCCGTTTAGAGACGATTACCCCACTGGTACGCAAGCTGCTGGTGAGTTCCTACTGGCTGCAAATGGAGTATAAAAACCCCGACCCCGCCACGGGCTGGAGCGTTAACTTTCTCTACCGCGAGCACGAGTTTCCGATCACGGTGCAGATGGTGACCTGGCTGCCGGGGCACAAATCTACCATTCACAACCACGGGGCCTGGGGCATTGTCGCTCTGGTCGGCGGCCAAGAGCGCAACCGCATCTGGCGGCGAGCCCCCCAGCCCGGCCAGAGCGATCGCATTGAGCTGGTAGACGAGATCATGCTCAACCCCGGCGATGTGGTGGCCCTCACCGCCAACGCCATTCACAGCGTTGAGCCATGGGGCGACGAACCAACGGTGTCATTTAACCTCTACGGAGTGACCAATTTTAGCGATCGCTACGAGTTTGACGTAGAAAACCATACGGCGAAGCCGTTTTAGGGGATGGGGCGTGGGGTGTTGGGTATTGGGTATCGGGTATCGGGTGTGATGTATAACCCCTAACCTCTTTACCCTTCACCTCTTCACTTCCTAACTTTCTCCCCGACAGGATGAAAGATTTGGCAAGTTGGGGTAAACTTCATCAGACCATTGGGGAAATGCTATCTAGAGCAGGGTTGTAGCCTAGGGCTCAGCCTGTTTTAACCATCGGCCTGTTTAGCTTTTAGAGTGACTCACTTTCAGGGTGGTTCACCCGGCCACGTTACGCCCTCCCTTTGCCAACGCCAGGATAACTCGACCTATGAGCCAGGAAGAATCCCGCAGCACCGCCACACTGCCGCCCGAGGAGCCTACCCCGGTCGAGCCGGAGGTTCTGGTAACCACCTACGCCGACAGCCTGATTACCGAGCTGTTTGACGACGTAGACAAAATCTTAGACGGCGACGAAGCCGCCCTGGCGGCGGTGGAAGCTGCCCCGGAGCCAGCATCTACCGCCATCGCCCCCATCGTTGATACCACCGCGGAACCAGCGGCCCCCCCGGTAACCGATGCATCCCTAGCTCCCCTGGGCAGCGAAATTGACTTCTTTAGCGAGGGCGAAGCCCAACCGGCCCCCGCCCCAACACCAGCCAAGACGCGCTTTGGCCAGCTTTTTGACCGGCTGCTGCTGACCATCACCGCGCTCTCGCTGATGGGGGTGGCAGGGCTGCTGTGGTTTAGCCAGCAGGCCAATCGCTCAGCTGCCCCCCAAACCGCAGCGCAGCAGTCTGACGAAGAATTTTTAGCCTATCTCCAGCGATCGCTAGAGGTGATCTCCGGCAAGGTGGAGCGGGGCGAACTGGGCAATGACACCGTCGCCAGCCAGCCGCCCACTGGGGCTGTGGTGCCCGGCCCGCCGATGCTGCCACCCCTGGGGGCAGGCGGCACCGTGGGCAGTCTGGGCGGTGGCCCCGTCAACGTGATTGAGCGGGTCTACATTCCCTACCAAACCAGCCAGCAGCCCCCGGCGGGCGTTCCTGGCCTAGTACCCCAGCCCGGTGCGGTGCTGCCCTCCTCGCCGGTTGCGCCCGCTGCGCCCGCCCCAAGCGCCCCTGCGGCCACCCCCATCCACGCGCTGGTGGGCATTTTAGAATTGGGCAATCGCTCGGCGGCGCTGTTTGAGATCAGCGGCGTCTCCCAGCGGGTCTACATTGGCGAGCGCATCGGCAGCAGCGGCTGGAGCCTGGTGTCGGTGTCTAATGAAGAAGCGGTGATTCGCCGCAACGGCGACGTGCGGTCGATCTACATCGGCCAGCGGTTCTAGAACGGGGCTTTCTGGCCACCAAACTCCTATGAACCAAGGGTGGGTCTACACTGATCGCATCACCGCCGTCGATGCCGGGCTTTCGGTGCTCGACTACTACACCAGCCGCTATCGCCACTCCAGCCGAGCAACATGGCGCGATCGCATCACAGCCGGCCAAATTCGCCAAAACGGCATTCCTCTAGCCGCCGCTGATCGCCTTGAGGCTGGGGAGACTCTCACCTATCACCGGCCACCGTGGGAGGAGCCGGTGGCACCGCTGGAGTTTGCGGTGCTATACGAGGATGAGGATTTGATGGCGATCGCCAAGCCCGTTGGCCTGCCGGTGCTGCCGGGTGGGGGCTTTCTCACCCATACACTGCTGCACCAGCTGAGGCTGCACTACCCAGCCAATCCACCGATTCCGGTGCATCGGCTGGGGCGTGGTACTTCGGGGGTGATGGTGCTGGGGCGATCGCCCCTGGCCCGCTCGGTGCTCAGCCGCCAGCTGCGCGAGTCTACCGCTGCGGCCCCCGACCCCCAGGCATCGCGCCCCATTCGCAAAACCTACCGGGCGCTGGTTGGCCCCAGCGATTTGCCTGATAGCTTTAACCTCACCACGGCGATCGGCAAAGTCGATCATCCCTGGCTGGGCTATATCTATGCGGCTTCTCCCACCGGTCTGCCGGCCTATAGCGACGGCAGGGTGCTCCACCGCACCCCTGAGTCCACCCTTGTGGAAGTCACCATCCGCACCGGGCGGCCCCACCAGATTCGTATTCACCTGGCGGCGGCGGGGTTTCCGCTGCTGGGCGATCCCCTCTACGGCATCGGCGGTACGCCCCGGCCGGTTGAGCCTACTGCGGCGGGTACGATTCCTGTGCCGGGAGACATTGGCTACCACCTCCATGCCTACCGCCTGGCGCTGCCCCATCCCCGCACCCAGCAGCCGTTGGTGATTGTGTGCCCGGCCCCCACCGCCCTGGCGCTGCCTAGCCGTCTGACCCCCTAATCCCAACGGAACCCACCCAGCCCCTCGCCAGGGCAGACACATAGGTCTGCCCCTACCACCCATCTTCCGGGCAGACACATAGGTCTGCCCCTACCACCCATCCACCCCCTACCCATCCACCTGTCCACTCCCCCCTCCCCCATCACCCCCGCGATCGCACCATCAACAGCTGCTCCGCCTGGCCAAAACCATACTTTTCATAAAACGGCTGCATCTCGGGGGTGCAAAACAGCTGAATGCACTCCACCTGAGCCAGCTGGGGGTGAGTGGTAATGTGCTCGACCAGCTTTGCCCCCAGACCTTGGCCGCGATAGTCTGCCGCCACAATCACATCAAACACGATCGCCCGATACACCCAGTCGGTCAGCACCCTTGAGAACGCCGCCAGCCGCTGCGACTTCTCGTCCCATAGGCCAAAGAGCAGGTCGCTATTGCTCAGCAGGGTAGGCACATCGGTCAGGGTGCGTTCTTTGCTCCACCACTCCTGCACATACATCTGGTGCAGCTGCTCGGTTTGGGCCGGGGTGAGCTGATGAATCAGGGTGAGCATGGGTTAGATGTCGATTCTTTAACGGTAGGGTAATCCTGACCTGGCGGCCAAAATAAAGGGCTACGATCAAGGGGTAGCGCGGCGTAAGACCTATCTTACTGCCGATGGCAGGGGCCAATGCCGCCGATATAGTTGAGACAGCGCTGCGATAGTTAAAACTGTTTCTAGGAGTCAGCTCTAGCCCTCTCCCCTAAACCGCTGAGGTACAGGTGGGCTTTGACGGCGTCTTTACAGACGACATTCTTAGAGTGATATCGCAGGCTACTGCCGCCAGCTAGGTCCGAGAGGGAGATCTGCGCTGGCACTGACCATCCACAGAGGAGGACCCCTCTATGAAACTCTCTATTTTTGCCGGGGCTGCGATCGCTATTCCCTTAGCCTTTGGGATGCCCGCCCAGGCGGAAAACCCGGCCCACGTGCAGCAGTTGCTCGAAACCAACCTGTGCCAGGGCTGCGACCTGTCGGGTGCTGATCTCACCCATGCCCACCTAATTGGGGCCGACCTGCGCGATGCCAATTTGCAAGGGGCCATTCTATATGAATCGAATCTCGAAGGGGCTGACCTCAGCCGGGCCGACCTCAGCGGGGCTAACCTAACCCGGTCGTTTTTAACCAACGCCCTGCTCGAAGACGCCACCCTCAATGAGGCCAACCTCACTGAAGCCCACATCTACTTTGTCGATATCACCGGGGCCTCGCTGCTCAACGCCGACCTGACCCAGGCCGACATTGTTGGCACCCCCATCAGCATCGGCGGCCATTGAAGCGAGTGATCAGTGTCCCCCGCGAACCGTACACCGCGAACCGTACACCCCACTACCCCGTCACCTCTAGCTTGGCACCCTGTAAGGGTCGCTCTACCTAGACCGGCTCAGCGGTAGAGTTGATCGCTGCGGTCTCTCCAGGGGACAAGCTGATGGTGGCAACCAGGCCTTTTTCTGCCTTGCTGTGGCCGCTGCTTTCTGCCGTGACCTCGATCGCATCGGGTTGGTAGGCCGCCACGTCAAACCAGAAGGTGGTGCCGATGTCCACCTCGCTGACCAAATGCACCTGGCTATTGTGCTTTTCGATGATGTTTTTCACAATCGAGAGGCCGAGACCTGTGCCCTCTAGGGTGTGCACCCGGTTCTCAACCCGAAAGAAGCGGTCAAAAATCGCCTGTTGATCTTCGGGGGCAATGCCGATGCCTGTATCAGAGATCTCAATACGAATGTAGCCTTCGTGACCGGGGCTATCCCCTGCGGGCACAATCTGATGCGCCCGCAGCATGACCTGGCCGCCGGGTTCGCTAAACTTCAGCGCGTTGCCCACCAGATTGGTAAACACTTGCAGCAGCAGATCGTAGTTGCCCATCGCCGGTGGCAGGTTTGGCTCGACCTCCTGCCGCAGCTCGATTTGCTTGTCGCGGGCGTTGAGGCGGTGGGTGCGTAGGGTCT
This sequence comes from Nodosilinea sp. CTOTU7353, assembly GCA_036782635.1. Lineage (GTDB taxonomy): Bacteria > Cyanobacteriota > Cyanobacteriia > Phormidesmidales > Phormidesmidaceae > Nodosilinea. The sequence goes on along the minus strand of DAIPYU010000081.1, from coordinate 2,686 downwards.
GCTCAATGGGCTGGCTAATATCCACCGCTTCGATTGGGTACTGGCGGCTCGACTCTAGGCGCGATAGGTCGAGCACGTCGTTGACCAGGCGGGTGAGGCGATCAGTCTCGTGGTTGGCGGTTTCGAGAAATTCTTTGCGCTCGCCGTCGCTGAGGTCTTCGCCGTACTCGTGCAAGGTCTCAATGAATGACTTGATGTTGAACAGCGGCGTGCGCAGCTCGTGGGAGACATTGCTGATGAACTGGGCCTTGGCCTCGTTGAGTGCCACCTCGCGGGTGATATCCTGCACGGTGATGGCCAGACCTTTGACGTTTTCCTTGGCCTGGTCGAGAACGGTGTTGAGCAAAATCCGCAGGGTACGGCTGCTGGGTTCGGTGATCGGCACCCGAAACTCCATCGCTTCAGCCTCGCCCTTGACGGCTTGAAACAGGGGCCGGGTGAGCTGCACCCGCACCGGCGTGGGAAAGTGCTCTAGGATGCTGTGCCCGTCGAGAATCTTGTCATCCCAGCCGAAGATGCGGCGGGCGGTGGGGTTGACCAACACGGCGTGCATGTCGCTGTCGAGCAAAATAGCGCCGTCGGCGATGGTTGACACCAGGGTTTCGAGCTTGGCTTTTTCGGCGGTAAGCTCTTCGATATTTTGCTCTTCGTAGCTCTCAAGGCGCTCGGCCATGTCGTTGAAGCTGTAGATCAGCTCCCCCAGCTCGCCGCCCAGGGGCAGATCGATGCGCTGCCTAAAGTTACCATCGGCAATGTTCTTGACCCCCAGGGAGAGTTCTTTGATCGGCTGGGTGATTGTCAGAGCGTTGAACACTGCGCCCAAGATCACCATCACCCAGATCGACACAAATACCGCAATGGTGACATCGCGGGTGAGGTGCGACGAGGCCACCACCGTGGGGTTGGGGTTGATGCCCATGGCTAACACCCCCAGGTGGGTGCCGTTGTAGTTGAGCGGCACAAACACGTCGGTGACTTCGCCCGCGGGGGTGAGGTGCTGGCGCACCAGGGGGCGGTCGGTGTTTTGGGCGTAGCCCTCGGGCAGCTGCATGCGCCGCCTCAGGGTGAGGGAGTTTTGCACCGACGACTCAGAAAAGGGAATGCCAAAGAAAATGTCGCCGTTTTCGTCAGCGTAGAGCATGTAGCGCACGCTAGAGGTGCTCTGGTAAAAGCTGTAGGAGAAACGGGCCAGCTCGGTGCGATCAGCTTCGTTGACCAGGGGGGCGACGTTGGCCGCCAGCAGCAGCCCCAGGTCGCGGGCAAAGCGGGTGTCGTTGAGGCGGGCATCCATTTGAATGGTGTTGACCGCCCAGAAGGTCAAGGCGCTGGTAATCAGCGACACCACCAGTGTTGCCCCAGCCATGAGTCGGGTTTGAAGGGTGAAGTCGCCCCACCAGTGCAGGAAGATGTCGCGAATTTTAGCCAGGAGCCTAATCAAAAGAATGTTTAAGTTACGGGCATTTAGCCTTCATTCTGGCATGTTCTTCGCATCTTCGTTGTTTGCCTAGCCGTAGAACAGGGTTTCAAACTCGTGGCGCAGGCTGTTGTAGTTGACGACGCGAGCCACAATCAGGTTTTGGCTGCCCTCGGCGTCGGCAAACTGCTGCTTCCAGTGGCGAATGTCGCTTTCTTGGTTGAGCCAGAAGGCAATGATGGTGGCGGCGATCGCATCCCAATCCCAGTCGGGTCGGTGGTGGATGGCTTCGGTGGCGGCGATAAAGGCGTCAAGGGTGCAGCAGTAGCTGCCGAGGAAGGCCTGGCTGCGATCGAGCTTGGCCTCTAGCCGCTGCTGGTGGTTAAAAAATTGCAGCACCGGGGCAATGCCAATGATGTCAAAGCTATAGCTCATGGCGGAAATGAGTAAAGCAAGGTAGCCAATAGTTTAGCCAGTTCCACGGTTAGAGTTGTTCGCCTGCAACGGTTTTTAGCGATCGCCGACCGATTTAGAGTCGCTACCATAGAGATCCCCACCCCTGAATCGCCAGCGTCTGTCTGTGCCCAGAGGAGTACCCCATGACCACCCTGGATTTGCCCCTTGAACTTAACCTTGAGGCTGTGCATCTGACCGATGAGCAGTTCTATCAGCTCTGTATCCACAACCCGGAGATGGCGATTGAGCAAAACGCCAAAGGAGTCTTGATTGTTATGCCTCCCGTTGGTGGTGAAAGCGGTAATCAGGAGCTGGAGCTGGGTACAGACTTAGCCATTTGGAATCGCCAAACTCAGCTCGGCAAGGTTTTTAGCTCATCCACGATTTTTCAGCTGCCCATGGGCAGCAAGCGATCGCCCGATGCCGCTTGGGTAGAGCTGTCTCGCTGGGAGGCGCTGACCCCAGAACAGCGGCGCAGGTTTCCACCCATTGCTCCAGATTTTGTCATGGAGGTGCGCTCCAGCACCGATAGCCTGGAGGCGTTGCGCAGCAAAATGCAGGAGTACATGGCCAGCGGAGTACGCCTGGGCTGGCTGTTTAACCCCAAGGAGCAGCAGGTGGAGATTTACCGCCAGGGAGCAGCGGCGGAGGTGCGGCCATTGCCTACCCAGCTTTCTGGAGACTCTGTGCTCCCTGGCTTTGTGCTGTTAGCCAGTCGATTTGACGAGGGCTAGGGTTGGGTTATGGCGATCGCTAGAACGATTAGGGCTTAGAGTACGCCAACTTATTAAGCATCCAAGCTAGGCCCTCATCCCC
>DAIPYU010000080.1:0-22402 GCA_036782635.1 Nodosilinea sp. CTOTU7353 | reverse complement strand
CTTTCTGCAAGAGAACTTCGGCGTCACCGCCGAGTACCGCTGGTCAACTCAAGACTTTGTTTCCTTCGACAAGCTGCCCTACATCGGCACCCTCACCCCAGCCCACCAGCACACCTACGTCGCCACTGGCTTCAGCCTCTGGGGCATGGTCAAGTCGGTGATCTCAGCCATGGTGCTCTCAGACCGTATTTTGGGCCGTGAGAACCCCTGGGCTGACCTTTACGACTCCACTCGGGCCACGCCCTTTGTCACCCCTACCTCGATTCAGCAAAATCTAGAGGTGGGTACACGCTGGGTAGGCGATCGCTTCAAGGGTCTGTTTGACTCTACCGACAGCGTCAGCCCTGGGGAAGGCAAACTCGTCACCCACAAAGGCACCAAAGTCGCCGCCTACCGCGACGACAGCGGGCAACTGCACACGGTGTCTGCTGTCTGCCCCCACCTGGGCTGCGTCGTCGCCTGGAACCAGGCCGAAACCAGCTGGGACTGCCCCTGCCACGGCTCCCGCTTTAGCTGCGACGGCAAGATCCTCCACGGCCCTGCCGTAAAGCCTTTAAAGCAAAGAGTGTGTGATTAATCAGGCCCGTGCGACAATAGCGGCGTCTTTTAGCCCAGCTTTTCCCATGAGTGGCGACACTATCTTTGGCAAAATCATCCGCAGAGAGATTCCGGCCAACATTGTCTACGAGGATGATCTCTGCTTAGCCTTTACCGACGTTGACCCCAAAGCTCCGACCCACATTTTGGTCATCCCCAAAAAGCCGATCCCCAAGCTAGCAGATGCAGCCCAGGGCGATAAAGAACTACTAGGGCATCTGCTGCTGACGGTCAAGGTCATTGCCGATCAGGAAGGTCTAACTGAAAGCGGCTATCGGGTGGTGATCAATACTGGCAACGACGGCGGGCAAACCGTCTTTCATCTGCACCTGCACCTGCTGGGTGGTCGGGGTCTAGCGTGGCCGCCGGGTTAGATTATTTACTTTTGTACAACGAAATAAACTTTCTTTTCTGGTGTTTTTTTGTAGAAAAGAGAAATCTTACACTGCATGTGGATGGGTGGACTCTGTTTATCTACTCATTCATCATCCATTTTTTTGTTGTTATTCATTGGCACTTTTACTATGACTACTACTCTTCGCGCCCGCGAAAGCGTGGGCCTTTGGGAGCGGTTTTGTCAGTGGATTACCAGTACCGAGAACCGCCTGTATGTGGGCTGGTTTGGGGTATTGATGATCCCTACCCTACTGACCGCAACCATCTGCTTTGTGATCGCCTTTATCGCCGCCCCTGCGGTGGATATTGACGGCATCCGTGAGCCTGTGGCTGGCTCCCTGATGTACGGCAACAACATCATCTCCGGTGCGGTTGTGCCCTCGTCTAACGCCATTGGCCTGCACTTCTACCCCATCTGGGAAGCCGCTTCCCTCGATGAGTGGCTGTACAACGGTGGCCCTTACCAGTTGGTGATTTTCCACTTCCTGATTGGCGTCTTCTGCTACATGGGTCGTGAGTGGGAACTGAGCTACCGCCTGGGCATGCGCCCCTGGATCTGCGTTGCCTACAGCGCACCTGTGGCTGCTGCCTCTGCTGTATTCCTCATCTACCCCCTGGGTCAAGGTTCCTTCTCTGACGGCATGCCTCTGGGTATCTCCGGTACCTTCAACTTCATGCTGGTGTTCCAGGCTGAGCACAACATTCTGATGCACCCCTTCCACATGCTGGGTGTGGCGGCGGTGTTCGGTGGCTCCCTGTTCTCGGCGATGCACGGTTCGCTGGTGACCTCGTCCTTGGTGCGTGAAACCACCGAGACCGAGTCTCAGAACTACGGCTACAAGTTTGGCCAAGAAGAAGAGACCTACAACATCGTTGCGGCCCACGGCTACTTCGGTCGGTTGATCTTCCAATATGCCAGCTTCAACAACAGCCGCAGCCTGCACTTCTTCTTGGGTGCCTGGCCTGTAATCGGCATTTGGTTCACCGCCCTGGGCATCAGCACCATGGCGTTCAACCTGAACGGGTTCAACTTCAACCAGTCGATTCTTGACTCTCAGGGTCGAGTGATTGGCACCTGGGCTGACGTGATCAACCGGGCCAACCTGGGTATGGAAGTGATGCACGAGCGCAATGCTCACAACTTCCCCCTCGACCTGGCTGCGGCCGGTGAGGCGACCCCCGTTGCGTTGCAGGCTCCTGTAGTCAACGGCTAGATTGTGACGGGTGGAGCCACCCTCCACCTCTCCTGTAAATAGGCCGAATGAAGGTTAAAACGCTCCAGCACGCTGGGGCGTTTTTTGTCGGGCTAGAGGTTAGGAAAGAAGGTTTGGTCGAGAATTTGGGCCAGGGTGTAGGGGCAGTCAGCAGGAAAGGTGCTGTAGTCGAAGCCGGTGTCTTGCACGGCTAGGTCTTGGCCGAGCTGGTAGGCGATCGCCAGCGCTTCTGCCAAATATGGTTTTAGGCTGGGGTTGTCGCTCAGCACTAGCTGAACCTGGGTGCGCTGCTCTCGAATGGTGGCTCGCCAGCTGTTGCCCCGTTGCTCGGGTTGGTAGTGCCACTTCAGCAGATGCCCCAGCAGCACGCTCAGTCGATTGCGTAGTTCTTGCCGTTCACGCCGTCCCAAGTCTTCGAGTTCCTCTACTAGGTGGGGTAGATCCAGCTTTTCCCACAGGTTTTGCTCTAGCAGCTGGGTTTGCTGCTGAGTCCAGGCGTAGAAATCTGTCTCGTAAAGGCTGGCCATGGCGTCTGCCGTTTTCCAATCCGAACATTCTGCAAGCCGAACTATAGTTCATCATAGAAGAAGCGACCCAGGAGAGCGACGTTTAGTAATACAATGCATTCGCCTAGATCGCGGTCAGGAAATATCGCTTGAATGAGTAATTACGGGCCTAAGGGGACACAAAAGCCAGGCTGGTCACTGGGTCGCCGTGATCCTCATTTTATTGAAGCTTTTCAGCCATTTTGGGGCTGGCTCTACGAGCACTACTTTCGGGTACAGACCGAGGGGTGGGAGCAGATCCCAGCGGGTCAGGTGATGCTGGTGGGTTCTCACAACGGCGGCTTGGGTGCGCCAGATATGTTCATGATGATCTATGACTGGGTGCGGCGCTTTGGCACTGAGCGAACGGTCTACGGGCTGATGCACCCTAAGGTGTGGCAGGCGTCGCCGCCTGCGGCCTGGCTGGCGGAGCAGGCGGGGGCGATCGCCGCCCATCCCAAGATAGCCCTCGCTGCCCTCAACTAAGGAGCCAGCATTTTGGTCTATCCCGGCGGAGCGCAGGATGTGTTTCGCCCCTTCTACCAGCGCGATCAGATTCAGCTGGGCGATCGCAAGGGGTTTGTCAAAATTGCCCTTCAGCGCCACCTGCCCATCGTCCCGACGGTATCCTGGGGTGCCCATGAAACGCTGCTGGTGCTGGCCGATATCTATCCTCTAGTAGAGCGCCTGCACGAGCTGGGGATGCCCTGGCTGCTGGGCATCGACCCAGAGGTGTTTCCCCTCTACCTGGGGTTGCCCTGGGGAATTGCCTTTGGCCCGTTGCCCAATATCCCCTCGCCTCGGCCCATCGCCATGCGGGTGAGTGCGCCGATCTACTTTGAGCAATACGGGGCGGAGGCGGTACGTGATCGCGCCTATGTAGATGCCGGCTACTGGCAAGTTCACCTCCAGATGCAGGATGACCTCAACCATCTGGTGGCCAGGCATTGCGGCGAATAAGAGTCAACATCTGAGGCCTAGATCGAGGGCACCGCTCTCGACAAAATCGCTAGGATTGCTTGATTAGCGGCTGTAGAGCTTGGTCAGGGCCATCAGTCGAGCACTCAGGGCTGCGGTCAGCAACTCTGAGCTGCGGTAGCGCCAGCGCCAGTTGCCGTCGTTGCGGCTGGGGTCATTCATGCGCGATCGCCCGTCTAGACCCAAGAGATCTTGCAGGGGAAGGATCGCCAGATCGGCCACCGAGGCCAGGGCCGCGCGACTCAGCAGCCAGTTGATGTCATCAATGGCCTCGGGCGAGTTGTAGCCAAAGTAGCGGGCCAGAAACTGCCTCTCAGTGTCGCTGGCCTGCTGCCACCAGCCGATGGCCGTGTCGTTGTCGTGGGTGCCGGGGTAGACGACGGTGTTTTGGGCATAGTTGTGGGGCAGGTAGGCATTGCCGGGGTCATCGCCAAAGGCAAACATGAGAATGCGCATGCCGGGGAAGTCGAAGCGATCGCGCAGGGCCTCTACCTCGGGGGTGATGATGCCGAGGTCTTCGGCTAAGATCGGCAGCTCGCCCAGGGCTTTGCCGAGGGCGGTGAAGAATTTTTCGCCGGGGGCTTCGATCCATTCGCCGTTGATCGCGGTGGCTTCGCCGGCGGGCACCTGCCAGTAGGCCTCGAAGCCGCGAAAGTGGTCGACCCGCACAATATCGACGTACTGCAAGGTCACCTGAAAGCGCTTGATCCACCAGGCAAAGTCGGTTTTTTCGGCTTTTTCCCAGTTGTAGACCGGGTTGCCCCACAGCTGCCCCGTCGCGCTGAAATAGTCGGGCGGCACTCCGGCGATCATGGCCGGCTCTAGGGTGTTGGGGTCGAGCTTAAACAGCTCGGGGTCGGCCCACACGTCGGAGCTGTTGTGGCATACATAGATTGAGATGTCGCCAATGATTTTGATGGCTTTGTCGTTGGCGTACTGGCGCAGCTTTTGCCACTGCTCAAAAAACTTGAACTGCACAAACTGCTGATACTGAATCTGGGCTTTAAGCGCCTCTCGCTGGGCCTGCAATGCACTGGGTTCGCGGCGGGCGATCGCACTATCCCACTGGTTCCAGCTTTTATCGCCGTTGGCCTCTAGCAGCGCCATAAACAGCACAAAGTCATCGAGCCACGAGGCTTGCTCTTGACAAAACTGCTCAAAGTTGGCCTGCTGATCGGGCGAGCGTGCGCTCAAAAAGCGATCGTGGGCCAGCTGGAGAAAATAGGTTTTGTGGGCAATTACTGCCTCAAAGTCGACCTTTTCAGGGTCACCGTCGGTCAAAGGTGTCAGTTCGTCGGGCTGCAATAGCCCCTCGGCGGCCAGCTGATCTAGATCGATCAGCAGCGGGTTGCCCGCAAAGGTGCTGAAGTTCATAATGTAGGGCGAATGCTCGTAGCCCGTGGGGCCGAGGGGCAGAATCTGCCACAGGGTTTGGCCACTTTTGGCTAAAAAGTCGACAAAGGTGTAGGCGGCTTGTCCGAGATCGCCAATGCCAAAGCGGCTGGGTAGAGAGGTGGGATGCAGCAAAACGCCACTGGCACGTTGAAAACTCATTTAGATCTCTAGGTTTGAACGTCTGGGTCTATATTTCTGGGCTGGGGTCGGGCGACCGCAACTTGGCCATGCCATTGATAGAAGAAAAGGTTTGCCGCCCACATCCTCCCTAGGGCTACTGTGACCGCATATCTTTTATGGAATCTTATGCGTGGAGAAGTTAGCCCCATCCCCTCCTCGGAGGGGTGCCCGGAGGGCGGGGTGGGTCAAAATGGCGACGGCAAATGAGTTTCTGCGTAGGAAATAAAAGCTTCTGTGCCTAGACAAACCCACCCCTGCCCCTCCCAGGAGGGGATGATGGGACTGTTTGCCAAGAAAATTTATTGTTGGTGGAACTCACGTCAACCCTGAACAGTACAAAAATCCCCCAGCGGCCCCTGGTTCTTACCTTAGAGCGATGGCAAAGCAGGGCAGGTTCGCTAGTGTGGGAGCGGTTAATTTTGTGCGGAGGAACAGGAAAACCTTGAAGAAAAATGATCCCCTGTGGTTTAAGGATGCCATCATCTACGAAGTGCCCGTGCGGGCCTTTGCCGACAGCAACAGCGATGGCATTGGCGACTTTCGCGGCCTGACCGGCAAGCTGGATTATCTTCAAGATCTGGGGGTGACGGCCATTTGGCTGCTGCCCTTTTTCCCGTCACCCCTGCGCGACGATGGCTACGACATTGCCGACTATGTGAATGTCAACCCGATCTACGGCACCCTGGACGACTTTAAAGAACTGCTGCACGAGGCTCATCAGCGCGGCATTCGGGTGATCATTGAGCTGATTGTCAACCACACCTCTGACCAGCACCCCTGGTTTCAGCGGGCGCGGCGCGCACCCCAAGGCAGCCCCGAGCGCGACTTCTACGTCTGGAGCGACACCTACGAGAAGTATCAAGAAGCGCGGATCATCTTTCAGGACTTTGAAACCTCAAACTGGACCTGGGATTCGGTGGCCAACGCCTACTTCTGGCACCGTTTTTATGGCCACCAGCCCGATCTCAACTACGAAAACCCCGCCGTTCAGCAGGCTGTGTTTGACGTGCTCGATTTTTGGCTGGAGATGGGGGTCGACGGGCTGCGTATGGATGCGGTGCCCTACCTCTACGAGCGCGAGGGCACCAACTGCGAAAACCTGCCTGAGACCCACGCCTTTCTCAAGCGGCTGCGGCAGCATGTGGACGAAAACTTCTCCGATCGCATGCTGCTGGCCGAGGCCAACCAGTGGCCTGAAGATGCCGCCGCCTACTACGGCGACGGCGACGAGTGCCACATGAATTTTCACTTTCCGCTGATGCCGCGCCTGTTTATGGCCCTGCGGATGGAAGACAGCTTTGCGATCGTCGATATTCTACAGCAGACTCCCGCGATTCCCGACAACTGCCAGTGGGGCCTATTTCTGCGCAACCACGACGAGCTAACGCTGGAGATGGTGACCGACGAAGACCGCGACTTTATGTATCGGGTCTACGCCCAAGATCCCGAGATGCGGGTGAATCTGGGCATTCGGCGGCGGCTGGCCCCCCTACTGGGCAACGATCGCCGCCAGATCGAGCTGCTCAACAGTTTGCTGTTGTCGCTGCCCGGCACCCCGGTGCTTTACTACGGCGACGAAATTGGCATGGGCGACAACGTCTACGTGGGCGATCGCAACGGCGTGCGCACCCCCATGCAGTGGAGCTTTGACCGCAACGCGGGCTTTAGTAATGCCAGCCCCCAGCGGCTGTTTTTGCCCCTGATTGTCGACGCCGAGTATCACTACGCCACGGTAAATGTGGAAGCCCAGCGGGGTAACCCCAACTCGCTGCTCAACGCGATGAAGCGCCTGATCACCATGCGCAAGCACTTTCGCGCCTTGGGCAGCGGTGATTTTCAAATTTTGCACCCAGACAATCGCAAGGTGCTGGCCTTTACCCGCACCTTCGAAGACGAGCAGATCCTGGTGGTGGCCAACCTGTCGCGGTTTGTGCAGACCGTTGAGCTAGAGCTAACCGCCCTCAAGGGATCGGTGCCTGTGGAGGTGTTTGGCCGCACCGAGTTTCCGCCCATCGATGAGTTGCCCTATTTCTTGAGCATTGGCCCCTACGCCTTCTACTGGTTTGTGCTCAAGCCCCAGGCGACACCGCTGCCAGCCGCTACCCCCCAGACCGATCTGCCGGTGCTTACCGGGGCTTGGCAGGGGGCGTTCGCCCACCTGCTATCGGCCCAGGCGCGCAGTTTTACCGACAGTTTAGCGACCCTGCTGCCCCACTACCTATCGCGCCACCAGTGGTTTGGCGGCAGACACCGCACTGTGCAGACAGCTCGCATTGTCGAGGCGATCGCCATCCCCTACGGCAGCCAACCGGCTCAGATGCTAGAGCTGCATGTCGACTACATTCAGGGCAGCCCCCAAACCTATGTGGTGTTTTTGGCGGTGGCTGAGGGCGAGCAGGCGCTTCAGCTCTTAACCGATGCCCCCCAGTCGGTGGTGGCCCAGCTCAAGCAGACGGCCAGCGACGACGGGGCAGTGCTGTTTGATGCGATCGCCGACAAAGCATTTTTAACCGCACTGCTAGACAGCATGGCCCAAAACCAGGTTTACGAAAATGCCGCCGGCAAGCTGGTGGCCACCACCACGCCGCTGTTTGAGCAGATCAGCCGGGGCGAAGGTGCCGCAGCCAAAGATGAGCCCAGGAGCGAAAGCCCGCCCTTTGAGCCATCGCCCATCAAGGGCCTGCATAGCAACACCTCCATCGCCTACGCTCAAGCCGATGGCGTCGTCGCCCAAAACCGACTGATTCTCAAGCTGTTTCAAAAAGTAGAGCAGGGGCAACACCCCGATCTAGAGGTGCGACGCTTTCTGGATCGCCACCAGCACTTTACCCACATTCCCTCGATCGCCGGTACGCTGACCTACCAGCGGCCCTCGGCGGAGCCGATCACCATCGGCCTGCTGCAAGAGTTCATCCCCGACACCCTCAGCACCTGGGACTACACCATCGATCACCTGCGCGACTTCTTTGATCTGGTGGTGATGGATCAGTCTGATATCGCCGAAGCGCCCCTGCCCGTCGGGTCACTGCTAGAGCCAGAGCCTGCCGCCCTTGCCGATCCGGTCGACGACGAGGTCTTTTTCCCGCTGCCCTACTGCCCCATGCCCTCGGTAGAGTCTCAAATTCCGGCCTGCAAGTCGATCAATAGCTATTTGGCCAATATCCAGCTCTTGGGGCAGCGCACCGCCGAGCTGCACATCGCTCTGGCGGTCGATGCCGACACCCCTGCGTTTACCCCAGAGCCGTTTACCTCGCTCTACCAGCGATCGCTCTACCAGCACAGCCGCAACCTGACCGGGCAGGTCTTTCTGCTGCTAAAGAATCGCCTGAGCACCCTGCCCCCTGAAACCCAAGCCCTCGCCACCACTGTTTTAGGCCAGCACGACGCCTGCCTAGAACGGTTTCAGCTAGTCTTAAATCAAAAAATTACGGCGCTGAGAATTCGCTGCCATGGCGACTATCACCTGAGTCAGGTGCTCTACACGGGCAAAGACTTCTTTGTGATCGACTTTGAAGGCGACCCAGCCCGCAGCCTCAACGAACGCCGCATGAAGCGATCGCCCCTGCGAGACGTGGCGGGTATGCTGCAATCGTTTTTCTACGCCGTCAACGTCGCCCTCGACAACGAACTTCAAAGCGGCATGAGCCAGATTGACCACCGCCAGCAAATGCAGCAGTGGGCAGAGTTTTGGTATCGCTGGGTCAGCACTACGTTTACCAAGGCCTACCTCTCGACGGCTACTCGCGACGGCTTTTTGCCCCAGACTCAGCAGGAGCTAGAAGTACTGCTCAACAACTACCTGATTGAGCGGGCCATTCACAGTCTCGGGCGCGAGTTGACCCATCAAACTAACCGTGTCCATATCCCCCTGCGGCGCATTCTGCATGTTTTGGATGTCGACTTTAACGAATAATTTTACCCACCGACAGATTCGGGGGGTAAAAGGCTCTGCCAAAGGAAGGCATCGTGGAGGTTAGTGAAACCCCTACGATGCCTTCCTGTGGTTGATGGATTCATATCAAATCCGAATTGCATAACCCCACGTGAGTTCGACAAGGAGTAGAGGGCTAAAAAAAACATCAGCTCGGGCTCATGCCCTCCCCTCCTTGGCAGGGGTGCCCGGAGGGCGGGGTGGGTCAAACCTATAGCAAAATCCAGGCCTCTAGATGCTGTGAGTCGCCCTGCTGGTATAGACCAACCCACCCCTCCCCCTCCCAGGAGCTGACGGCGGACCGGCTTCGCTAGGACTTTTCTGATCCCGAATTCAGGTTAAGGAACGTTTAAACGGGGGTGTGCATGGCGGAGCGATCGCATGCCACAGCCAGCCCATGGCATAGAATTGCGGGACGACCGCATCCTAGATCGAGTCCTGGACTGAGGTGTTTTTCTAGATGGACTATTCTAAAAAGCTTTGTGAACTCTGAGTTTGCGGTTTCTAGCGAGTAGGCACGCCGATGGCTCAACAGGGGACTTTTTTGCACAAATGGGGTGGGCCGAGCGGGATCTGCCTGACCCTGTTTATGCTGTCGTACACCGTAGGGGTGGTGCAGCCGATTATGCCGCCCATGGTGCAGGAGTTTGACTCTAGCGTGGGCTATGTGCAGTCGGCCCTGGTGCTGATGTCGCTGGTGACGGCGTCGTTTACCCCCACGGCCGAGAACCTCAGCCGTCGCCTGGGGCGCAAGCCGGTGTTGGGGGGGGCGCTAGCGGTGTTTGCGCTGGGCCTGCTGGTGGTTATTTTCAGCCCCAACATCGGCATCTTTACCCTGGGTTTGGCGGGGCTGACGGGGCTGGCGGCGGCGGTGCTGGTCAGTACCCCGGTGGCGCTGATGGATCACCTCTTTCCCGATGAGATCGCTAAGAAATATGCGCTGCTGGTGCTGGCGATCGCCGGCATTGCCGGAGCCTTAGTCGGTTCGATTACCGGCGGGGTGATGGCCTTTGAGCTGAGCTGGCGCTGGGCCTTTGCCCTAGAGCTGGCGATGATTCCGGTGATTTGGCTGCTGGTGCGGCGGGTGGCGGTGCCCAGCCCTATCGCCACCCCGCCCACCGACTGGGTGGGCGGGCTGCTGTCGGTGTTTGGCTTTGGCTTTACCCTGGTGGGGCTAAGTTTGGCCGCCGAGCTAGGCTGGTGGCAGCCCAGGGGCAACCCCGAAACCCGCGACTTTGCCCTGGCCCCCTTTGGTATCTCGGTGGTGCCGATTTTGATCGCCGCCGGGCTGATCTGCCTGGGCCTGCTGATGTTTTGGGAGCGGCAGCGATCGCGCCGGGGCCAGCCCTCGCTGCTGCGCATGGGGGTATTTAATCGCCGCATTTATACCCTAGGGCTGGCGATTGGCACCCTGCACACCATGGTGAATGTGGGGGTGCAGTTCAACCTATTTCAGTTTATTCCCACGGTGGTGGGGCTAAACCCGGTAAGAACGGCGATCGCCGTCATGCCCTTCACCATTGCTCAGCTTCTGGTGCTGGTGGCCCTGGCCAAACGCCGCCCCGCCATGCCCCATCGCTCGCTGCTGCAGCTGGGGCTGGGGGTCAAGGCCCTGGGCATTGTCATGCTGTGGGCCGCCATTGGCCCGGCGATCACGCCCCTCAGCCTGCTGCCCTCGCTGGTGGTGATCGGGGTGGGCACCGGGCTATTTGTCACCTACATTACCTCCCTCACCTTTGCCGACACCGACGAAGCCGATAAGGCCGAGGCCCGAGGCGTGTACCGACCCTTTCAAAATTTGGGAGCCTCCCTGGGGCGGGGCATTTTGGGCACGCTGCTGGTCAGTTTGGCCTCGGTCAAAATTGTGGACGGCATTCTTGCCGAGCTGGGGCAAACCCTCGACCCCGAGGTGCGTCGCAGTGCAGTGCGAGCGCTCCAGGTGGCCATTCAGACCCTGCGCCGCAGCGATCGCCGGGCGATCTTTGCCGACCTGCCCGAGCGCATTCAGCCCGCCCTCGACAGCATTTTGCAAACCGCCGCTGTTGAGGCCATGCGCAGCACCCTGCTGATCATTCTGGCCCTCTGTCTGCTGTGCCTGGGCCTGTCGTTTTTGCTGCCCAAGAACGCCAAAAAGCTCGAAGCCCCAATTGAGTAGCGTTAATTCGTCAAGGTTGGACTGGGTTGCACCGGGAGCGTTGAACCCCAATTGGCTATCAGTCTTGCTCTGCCTCCTCTGGCGGCGCGGTGTCTCCAGCGCTGGGCCAGCCCGGCGGAAAGTTCCACCCCGGCGGCTGGTAGGTCTCCGGCAGATAGCTGGCGGGTTGGGTGCTCTGGCTGCCGTCGCGCATGGCCCGGTAGTGGGGCGACATAATTTCGATGCCCGCCTGGTTGCAGTGGTCTTGCAGGTTTTGGTGCAGCTCTGAATAGATTTTCCCTAGCACCTGGGGCTGCATGGTCGCCGCCCGCAGCTGGTAGCTGACGTAAAAATCATCCAGCGCGGTCTGCCACACCTCGGGGCAAGGCTCTTTGAGAATGTGGGCGGTGGCCTCGGCGGCAGCAATTAGGGTGGCATGTACCAGCGGCCAGGGCAGGTCGTAGCCCAGGGTGATGGTGGTGGTCACCATCACCGGTATCTGCCGTTCGCGAATCAGGGCGTTGTAGTTGGCAATGTTGCCCGTCAGCAGGGCCGCATTGGGCACGCTCACCAACACATTCTCGATCGTGCGAATGCGGGTGACAAACAGCGATTTTTCTTCCACAAAGCCCTGGATATCGCCAAACTTAATCAGATCGCCCACCCGAAAGGCACGGGTGTAGACCAAAATAAACCCCGCCACAATGCTGAGAATGACGCCCCCCGCCCCCAGGGACACCAGCAGCCCAAAGAAAATTGACACCCCCTGAAAGGCCGGCGACTCGGCCCCCGGCAGATAGGGAAACACCAGGGCAAAGGTAACTGCCACCAGCAAAAACTGCACCAGTCGGTAGGTGGGCAGCGCCCACTCTGGGTAAAAGCCAGAAATGCTCAGCCGGCCCCGGCGAATGTTGGCCGACAGCCATCGGGCCAGCCGCAGCAGGCTGGCGGCAATGGTCACAATGATGGCGATGCTAAACAGGTTGGGTAGGTAGCCGATCAAACCATTCCACACCACCTGCACTGCGGCCCCAAAATGCCCCCAGACCCCCTGTCCCAGGGCGCGGGTCTGGGGAAACAGGCTGAACACAAAGGAGAGATAAAACAAAACCAGGGCCAGCACCAGCACAAAGTGCAGCACCTTGGTGATGACCTCCACCAGGATGGTGAGCTGGGCGGCGGTCAGCAGCTCAAAGTTTTGAATGCGCAGGTTGGGCACCCAGCGGTCTTGCTGGCGATCCAGCCAGCGATAAAACTGGGGCATGACATTGGCCAGCACCAAAATTGCCAGCCCCAGCCCCAGGGTGCAGGCCAGGGCGATCAGGGCGGCGCGGCTCAGATAGTCGGCCCGACGCTCCTCTCGGTAGCGCTGCATCTCGCGCTGGATCACCGCCAAATGTTGGGTAGCCAGGGTCCGGGGCGTGAGGCCCGTGCCCACCACATCCTCGTCATCCACCACCATGATCAGGCTGTCTTCGGCGTAGATCGCGGTGCCAAACTCGGTGTCAGACAGGGCGATCGCCTCCACCGGAATCGACTGATTGTTGGCCGTTGCGGTTAGCCGGTCGGAAATGCGCCTGGCTCGCGCTTCGGGAGAGCTGGCGATCTGCTGGCTCTGAATGGTGAACAGCGTCTGGTCGCCCAGGGTCACGGCGGCTGGATTTTCTAATTCGGCCAGGGTTGGCGACTCGGACTGGGCCAGGCTAGGAAGGGTACCCATGGCGATCCCCAGGCCGATCAGACAGGCGATCAGTGGCACCAGTAGCCGGAACCATCTAAGACCCCTAGGCTCCCTCAGCGATGGCAGGGTAGCAACGGGCCAGGTGCCTCTGGTGGTGGTGATGTGCGATCGCAGCATAGCTCTTAAGCCCCCTCAACCCGGTAATGTCGCTGTCAGCCAGGCCCCTTAAGGCCGCAAATACTGCCGAAAGAACTCAATTTGTAGCTGCGCCGCCAAAGGCTGGTAGCCCGACCCGTAGAGACTGTGGCCCACCCCCTCAAACTCGTAGAGCGTCACCGGAATCTCTGCCGCGTCAATCACATCGTGGAAGTTGCGGGCCACGTCGATCTGCAAGAAATCGTCAGAGCCGTGAAACAGCAGCGTTGGGGTGCGAATGGCCTGGGCACTGTACAGTGGCGACGCCTGGAGATAGATCTCTGCCGCCTCCATGGGCGTCTGCCCCACCAGGTACGACAGCAGCGACGAATAACCCAGCTGCCACTCCGTCAGCGTGTCGAGCAGTGAGCACTGGGGGTTAGCCGCCGCCACCAACGCCGGAAACTGAGCCGAGAGCTGGGCCGCGTAGTAGCCGCCGTAGGAGCAGCCCGTCACCCCCACCTGCGCCGCCGTCGTCCATCCCTGCCGAATCATCTGGTTGATGATCTCGGCCCCCTCTTGCACATCGACCCGGCCAAAATTTTGGTCGTCGGCCAGGGCGCGGTACAGCTCGGGGCCAAAACCCTCGCGGCCAGACAGGGGCACCACCAGCACCGCCAGGCCAAAGTTGGGCAGCAGGTTAAGGGGCATTTCGACTTCGGTGGCAAACTCGTTGGTCATAGAGAAGCCTGGCCCCCCCTGCTGCCACAGCACAATCGGCCCCCCCACTGGCGGAAAGGCGCTGCCCTGGGGCTGAATCAGCAGGCCCGGACGCTCTCCTTGGCTGGTGGTAAAACTCACCGGGTTCACCTGCACCCGGTTGCTGTCGGCAAGGGAGGCATTGGTGGTGGTGAGCGATCGCACCTCGCCCACCAAACCCTCACCCGCCAAATCCTCCCCCGCCAAATCCTCCCCCGCCAAATCCATCGCGAACAGCTCGGGCGGCTGGGTCACCGACGAAAATCCATAGACAACCTTGTGGCCATCATCACTCACCACCACAGAGTCTGGATCCACCGACCCCGAGGGCAGCGGCAAAGGCGTAAGCTGGCGATCGCCCAGGTCATACATATAGAGCAGGCGATTCAGGCCCTCTGTGCCCCAAAACAGCAGGCGATTGTCTTCCAAAAACCAGCCCTTCGACTCCATCGGCCCCCGCAGCGGGTCGGCGGCAATGGTATCTAGCACCTGGCCCTCCAGATCTATTACCTGGTAGTAGGCCGACTCTGGAAACACATAGGAGGGCTGCTCGCGCCCCACCACCCGGCTGGGTCGATAGCGCTTCACCAGCAGCCGCTGCCCGTCGGGGCTAAGGCTAGCCCCACCAAAGGTGTCGCCTCCCTGCTCCGAGGCGGTCAGCTCTAGCCGCTGCGGCTCCGACCGCGAAAAGTCAAACACCCGCACGGCGCTGTGCTGGTGAAAGGGGTTGTCGGCCGGGGCCAACCGGCCCAGGGCATCTTGAACCGCCGGGTTGGCCAGGCTGGGGCTGTAGGGGGTGCGATCGTACAGCCGCCGCTCTTCTCCCGATGCTGTCACCAGCGCCACCTGATCGCCGCTGGCCGACCAGGTGGGCGGCTGAATCTCTAAATCTTCGGGCAATCGAGCCACCTCCAGCCGCCGCAGCGAGGGCAAGAACACTATGTAAACAATGTCTTCTGCCTCACCGTAGACCCGCACGGCAAATTTCGAGAAATCTGGGGCAATGCCCAGAATTTCGCCTTCCTCGGCCTGGATGGGGTAGACGCGGGTGCGCGAGGCGATCTCCGTCACCCGGTTCACGGTGATGATTTCCCAGGGGCCAAAGACATCCTGCTGCACGTAGCGCAGCGTGTCATTGTCAACCCAGCGCAGGGGCAGATCGGGGGTCAACAGGTCATACTGCAAGACCAGTGCGTCACTCAGCTCTCCAGTGCGAACGTTGAGAAAGTGCAGGCTGCGATCGTTGGGGTCAGCCCGGCTGGCGATCGCCACCACCAGGGTAGTGCCGTCGGGGCTAAAGGTGCTCAGCACCTCGGGCTGCTGCACCCCCAGCAGGGCCTCTAGCCGAGCCTGCTCTAAGTCTGACAGCGGGGCCAGATCTAACCTATCCAGCCCCACCGAAATAATTTCACCAGGACCGGGGGCGGCGATGCCCAGGGCGGCGACTGTGCTCAAAAGGCCAATGCTGAGGGATTTCCCCAGCAGTTGGTAGCCCATTCTGAGCGAGTATCTGGCCTCAGATCGCCGTCCAGGCACCACCTCTGAACAACCTGCAGAAAAATGCCTAGGGAAACGTAATTTCCGGTGCCAATGTCGTAAAAAAATAGAATTACTCCAGGAATTTGACACCGGGGCGATGTAAACAAAGACAAGCCATCATAGCGTTATCCCTCGGCTCCCAAAAGACTCTAGCCGAAGTTTGTTAGCCCTGACCCGCATCGCATAACTCCGACTCCCAACAGGCCAAACCGTAGGGGCGTTGGCGCAGGCTAGCCGTAGGCTTGATCGCATTCGCCCAAAGGTACTGGGGAAAACTCCACTTTTAGACTTGGCATAACCCAGACTCCCGACCCACATCCGGCAAGCTACTGTGAAAGCAGCCCATCTCTACTGTCCATAACCCCAGGCCGTGACTCAGGAATTTCAACTTTCGATTACCCCCGTGGGGCCAGACACCTATCTGTTGCGCACCGAAGCCGTAGCCACCGGAGTACCCCTGGCCGAGGCCCAGGTCACCTGGCCCCTAGAGACCTGGCTGGCCCAGGCTCAGACCCTGTTTCAAGACCCCTTGGCGGCCCTCCTGGCTAGCCCCGGCGACTCCCAGGGCCTGGATCAGGGCCTCGATCAGGATGTTGATTGCATTCGGCTCGACAGCCCGTGGACCCAGCTCGGCCAGGCCCTCTACCAGGGCCTCTTTCAGGGGCGCATTCGCGATAGCTGGGTGGCCGCCCAGGGCGTGGCCCAAAATCGGCGGCAGCCCCTGCGTCTGCGCCTGGGGTTTAAAGATAGCCGCATCCAGCGCCTGCCCTGGGAACTGCTCTACGGCGACGATCGCCCCCTGGCCACTGGGATTGACGTCACCCTGTGCCGCTACTACCAGATCCAGACGGTGGCAGAGCCAGCCGCCATCGATCCCCTGGCCGTCGCCAGCGGGCCCCTGCGAGTGCTGGTGAGCATTTCAGCCCCCAGCGATCAGGAGCGGCTGGCCCTGAGGCAAGAGGTACAGAGCCTGATGGCTAACCTCCAGGCCGCTGGCTCTGGCCATCTAGCCCTGGAGCTGACCCTCCTAGAGCAGCCGGGACGGCCTGAGCTGGTGCAGGCCCTAGAGCAGGGCAACTTTCAGATTTTTCACTACGCGGGCCACAGCGACGCGGGCGAAACCGGCGGCGACCTGTTTTTGGTCAACCGCCAGACTGGCCTCACCGAAAGACTTAGCGGTGAAGACCTGGCTGGGCTGTTGGTCAACAATGGCATTCGTCTAGCCGTGTTTAACTCCTGCCGGGGGGCCTATACTCCCCAGGATGACCACCAGGCCAGCTGGCGCGATCAAAACCTAGTGCAGGCTCTGGTCAACCGAGGCGTGCCGGGGGTGATCGCCATGGCCGAGCGTATTCCCGACGATGTTGCCCTCACCTTTACGCAACTGCTCTACCGCAACCTGCACCAGGGGCACCCCATCGACCTCTGCCTCAGCCGGGTGCGCCAGGGGCTGATGTCGGCCTACGGCTCAGACCAGCCTTTTTGGGTGCTGCCGCTGCTCTACCTGCGGCCCGACTTTGACGGCTATCTGTACCGGGGCGATGGGCAAAAACTGGTTCTAGAGGGCGATCGCGCCCCCCTCGGGCATCTCAACGGTGCCGACGACCTGGAGAATGACGATCTCAGCGAGGTCGCCCTGATGCTGCCCGACTACAGCACCGACCCCGATATCTCGGGCCTAGCCGCAGAAATACTCACCCGCCAGGCCGCTGAACTCCCCGGCGGTGCGCCCCTCTACGATTGGCTCCAAGCACCAGAGCTTGACCAGCCAGAGGCCGATGCCCCAGGCCCGACGGTGGCCGATCTGGTGCAGCAGCTCTCTCAGCCCTCGCCCCGCAGCCACGGGCAACCCCTAGCCGCCGACCCCACCGAAAACCTCCTGCCCCAGCCCGAGCTACCCCACCCTGCGATGCCTGGGTTGCCTGACCCGCCCGCCGATTTTGCCGACCCAACCCCCGCCGCTGCCAAGCCCTTAAAGCCTCGGCTGCGGCGGCTCCGCTGGTCGGTGCCCCCGAAGATTCTCCTCGGGGGCAGTTTGGGCCTGGCGGGCCTGGGGGCAGTGCTGGGCCTAGCCCTGCTCATCTTGCCAGCCACTAACCGCTCAACGCCAGCCGACCTGCCCAGTGCGACCGAAATCCCGGTGTCTGGCAGTGCCGGGTCAACCCAGCCCAGCACCGTTCTCCTCTCCAGCGCCATCAACGCGATCGCCCTTGACCGCACCGCCAGCGCCAGAACTCTGATCGAGCAGCTGCTCGACCGCAACGACCTGACCGCCGCCGCCTCGGCTCTGAGCACCCTGGCTACATCCCAAAAGCAAGACCCAGACATGGCCTACGTGCTCGGTCGCCTGGCCTGGCAGCAAATTGTCGCCGACCCCGCCCAGGGCACCAGCGCCGACGATGCCCTGCGGTCCTGGATCGATGCTACCGAGGGTAACCCCGACCTGGTTGAGGCCTGGGTGGGGCTGGGGTTTGCCCACTATGCCCGGCGCGACTACGGCGAGGCCATTCGGGTCTGGGAACGGGCGATCGCCATTGACCAGGGCCAGCGCCGCGACATCAACCCCAATGCTCCCCAGACGGCCAACCCCATCACCATCCACGCCTACGCCGGGTTGGCCATGGCCTACCAGCAAGAAGCCAGCATCACCATCGTGGCCGAAGAGCGTGCCCCCTATGAGCAGCAAGCTCAACGCTACTACCGCCAGACCCTCACCCTCGACCCCACCATGGTGAACGTCAACACCCTGGGTCTCCACTGGCTGTGGCTGCCCACCCTCAACAACGACTGGCAAACCACCCTGCGACAGCTGGCCCTCAGCGACGGCAGCCCCGAGGGCAACTGATCGCGTCCCCAGCCCGGGGCTGTGTCTCAAACCCGAGTGGTAGCATGGAAGCACTATTGAAATGCACCCATGCCCAGCACCCTAGCGATTCTCGCTCACCCCACCCAGGTCGATCACGTGCTCACCTGGCTCTCAAAGCACCAGCGAGTCTTGACCCACTTTCAAATCATGGCTCCGGCAGAAATGGCCCAGGGCATTGAGCAGGGTTGGGATCTTGCTCAAATCGATTTGAGCGCTCTGCGGGACTCCAGCTCGGGGGGCGACATTGAGCTGGCCGCTCACATTCTCGCAGGGGATGTAGCAGGAGTGCTCTTTTTTACCGAGCCAGAAGCGATCGCCACCGCCTTTCCCAGCTTTCCCTTGGTGCTGCGGGCCTGCCAAATCCAGGGCATCCCCATCGCCCTCAACGACATATCGGCGACGCTGCTGCTACGGGGCATCGCCGAAAGCCAGATTGCCTACCTGATCTTTAACCCGGTGTCTGGTCAGGGCAACCCCAATACCGACCTCGCCTTGATCAAAGAGGTGCTAGAGCCGCAGATCATGGTCAACGTGATCATGACTAAGCCTGAGCTAGATCCCTCCGACCAGGCGCGAGAAATCATCGAGCACATTCACTCTAAAAACGAGCACGATATGGGCCGCAGCCTAATCATCGCCTCCGGTGGTGATGGCACCGTGTCGGCGGTGGCCGGTGCTACTATGAACACTGGCATTCCCCTGGGCGTGATTCCTCGGGGCACCGCCAACGCCTTTTCGGTGGGGCTGGGTATTCCCACTAACCTGCGGGGCGCTTGCGAAACCATTCTGGCGGGCAACACCCACATCGTCGACGCCGCCCGCTGTAACGATATTCCGATGATTTTGCTGGCTGGGGTAGGGTTTGAGGCCGGCATGGTCGACGGAGCCAGCCGCCAGCTCAAAAATGAACTGGGTAACCTGGCTTACGTGCTCTCTGGGGTGCGCCAGATCGCCTCCGCCGAACCCTTCGAGGCCACCCTCGAAATCGACGGCGAAGTCTCCACCGTCACCACCAATGCCATTACGGTGGCCAACGTCGCCCCGCCCACCTCAGTGCTAGCCCAGGGGTTGGGGGAAGTGATTCCCGACGACGGGCTGCTTGAGGTGACTATTTCCACCAGCACCACCCGGCTCCAGGGCATCAATGCCATGGCCTCGCTGATGGCCGCCGCCGCCTGGGGCAACCCCACCCAGCGAGATGACATCACCTGCCTCCGCACCAACCGCATCAAAATCACCACTGACCCACCGCAGAAGCTGGTAATCGACGGTGAGATCTTAGAGGCCAACCCGATGGAGTTTGAGTGTTTGCCCCAGGCGCTGACGGTGTTTGCGCCGCTCAAAACGCTTTAGATGGCAGAAGTGGGGAGGGGTGTCAGGTGTTAGGTGTCAGGTGTTAGGAAAAGTCGGCCTACCGATGGCGCAGATTGCTAGGGTTCAGGGTATGAGGTATACGGTTCAAGGCCGGTCGTGAACCGTATACCTTGAACCTCTCTAACCGGTCACTTTTGGATTGGCAGGCTACTAGCCTACGGGGTTAAGCAATGCCCAGCAGCATTGAGGCAATGCTCAAGTAGATAAAGATGCCTAAAATATCGACCACGGTGGTGATAAAGGGGGCTGACATCAGCGCCGGATCAAACCCCATAGCATTGAATAAAAACGGCAGCCCGGCCCCCGTGGTAGCTGCAATCACGGCAATACAAAACAGGCTGATGCCCACGGCCATACCCACCTGCACCTGCCCCATCAGCACGTAGGCCAGCACAATTACGGCGACGCCCAGCAAAATGCCCAGCATGCCGCCGGCCAGGGTCTCGCGCAAAATCACCCAAACGGTTTTACGGTGCTTGAGTTCGTCAGTGCTGAGGGCGCGAATCACCACCGTCGACGACTGCGCCCCGACGTTGCCGCCAGTGTCGATTAGCAGGGGGGTAAAGAAGGCTAGGGCTACGACCTCGTCGAGAATTTCTTCAAAGTTGCTCATCACAAAAATAGTCAGCACGTTGGTGAGCAGCAGCACCGACAGCCAGGGAATCCGCTTGCGGGTTACCGACAGCAGGTTAGATTGAAAATAGCTTTTACCCTCTGACCGCACCGCCCCCATCGTATAGATGTCTTCAGTGGCCTCAATTTGCAGCACGTCCATGGCGTCATCTACGGTCATCAACCCCACCAGGTTGCGCTCGCGGTCAACGATGGGCAGGGCGGCTAGATCGTAGCGCTGGATCAGCTGGGCCGCTTCTTCTTGGTCGGTGTCGGTCTGGGCGTAGATCACCTCACGGTTCATCACCCCTTGCAGGGTAAGGCCGGGTTCAGCCAACAGCAGGTCGCGCAGCGAAATTACCCCAGTTAGGGTCTGGCGCTGGTCGGTGACATAGATGTAATAGCTGACTTCGCGATCGCGCGCCAGTTCTCGCACCGCTTCCCCAGCCTGGGCCACGCTCAGGTCTTCCCCCAGAGCAATATACTCTGGGGTCATCAGCCGCCCGGCGGTTTCGGCCTGGTAGCCCAGCAGTTGGGAGGTGGCCGCCCGCTCTTCGGGGGTGAGTTGGGCCAAAATTCGCCGCACTATCTGGGGCGGCAGTTCATCAAACAGCCTCGCCCGGTCATCGGGGGCCATACTGTCGACAATGTCGAGAATTTCTTGATCCTGAAATTCTTGAATCAGCGCCTCTTGCACGTCAGTGGAGCAGTATTCATAGACCTCCACCGCTTTGCCCCGGGGCAGCAGCCTAAAGGCCACGAGTCGCATAGCCTGAGGCAATCCCCCGATGGCGTCAGCGATATCCACCGCCTGCACCGGCACTAGCAAGCCCTTGGCCCCTTCTAGATTGCGCTGCTCAATCAGCAGCCGCAGCTGCTCAGTGATAACGTCACGCAGCTCAGTGCGCGATCGCGACTCGACGGGTTGAGATGATGTCATAACCTTGAACTGAGCACTTCGACCCTGTCAGAGTAAGGCAAAATTGACGCCTCTGCTCGTAGGCCAAAATACCTGAACTGAGATATTTGACACATCTATCTCTAGCCAGATCTAAGTCCCAACAGCCGCCGCCTGATTTAACCAGGCAACCCCACTAGGATTTGTGATGCTCAGGCCGATATTCTCTCAGCCAGCAGCGCTCTAGGTAGCGCACCTGGTGCGTGTACCAAAACCGCCAAGGGTTAATTACGGTTTTGTAGCCGCGACAAAAAACAGGTTGGTGAAGATAAGACAGAATAGGAAACCGCATCGTTCTAAATAGGTTGATAAATGGCGACAACGCCTCTGTGGCGCGTGCTCAATGGCTTACGTTGAAGGCAACACAGCCTGCGACTGGGGCTGATATCCTCAGTATAGGCAGATGAAAAAAGAGACCCAACACTCGGCCTCTCACTTGGAAAGATATTTAATAATCGAACATAGAATTTATGGTCTGCCCCTAAGAATCTCAGTCTGCCGACTGTTGCATAAAACGGTGGCTGGAGTACGCCTAACGGACGGTTACTCAGTTGACCTTAAGTTGGCCTTAAATAGTTAAACCAAAGCAGCCGTAACCTAAGCTACGGCTGCTTCTTAATGGAGCTGACGGGAGTCGAACCCGTGTCCGCTTTGAGTATTAACACACCACTCATTCACAGGCTTAGTCCCTCTAACCCTAGGGACAGGAACCGCCACTTATCCCGGACGGCGGGATGCTCTGGCTAAGTCTTAATTAATGGATCCACCAGAGGAGATTCATTAAAGCATCCGTTGGGGTTTTGTCCATAGCTCTTAACGGAGTCAAACTATAGACGCTCACTAAACGAGGTTTAGTTAGGCAGCAACAGGTGCAGCTTTACGAGCAAAGGGTACGATGTTGTTCGCATTTACGTTTGTTTTGAGTCTTGATTTACGAGAGTGGACTCACTCTCGGCCTGTATCACAGCGTGACTTTCGTCAAAACGTCGAAACCGTTACAGCCCCTCGAAGTTACTCATATATCAATTATAGATCATTCATCCGAAGATGAGGCCAACCTCGCTATCGTTGCCCTCTGGGCAGCGTCAACGGCTCTGCCCAAGCAACG
>DAIPYU010000079.1:15353-22489 GCA_036782635.1 Nodosilinea sp. CTOTU7353 | reverse complement strand
TTGAATACCTCCTCCGTTTAATAACCCACCGAATAGTCCATATAAATAATCCATATAACTGAATCACCGATTGACACCTATTGACGAAGCTGACCCCTGTTTCTAAGGTAAGAGATTGGCCACACGTAAGGATTTAACCCCATGGACTATCGGGATGCTGGTGTAGACGTAGAGGCGGGACGCAGCTTTGTACAGCGCATTCGCACCATGGTGGAGAGCACCCGCCGGCCTGAGGTGCTCAGCGGGCTGGGCGGGTTTAGCGGCCTCTGCGAGCTGCCCACCGGCTACCGCGAGCCGGTGCTGGTGTCGGGCACCGACGGGGTGGGCACCAAGCTCAAAATTGCCCAAACCACCCAGCGCCACAGCACCGTCGGCATCGACCTGGTGGCCATGTGCGTCAACGATATTCTCACCAGCGGGGCCGAGCCGCTGTTTTTTCTCGACTATTTAGCCACCGGCAAACTGGAGCCTGCCGCCCTGGCCGATGTGGTCGAGGGCATTGTCGCCGGGTGCCGCCAGGCAGGCTGTGCCTTGCTGGGGGGCGAAACCGCCGAAATGCCAGGGTTTTACGGCCCCGGCGAGTACGACCTGGCCGGGTTTTGCGTGGGCGTGGTGGAAAAATCTCAAATCTTAGACGGCAGCCAGGTGCAGGTGGGCGATCGCGTGATTGGTCTGGCCAGCAGCGGTGTGCACAGCAACGGCTTTAGCCTGGTGCGCAAGGTGGTGGCCGAGGGCGCTCGCCCCGGCGGCGGCTCTGGCTACCGCTGGAACGAGTCGGTGCCCGCCCTGGGCGACCTCAGCCTCGGAGAGCTATTTCTCACCCCCACCCGAATCTATGTAGACCCGGTGCTCAAGGCCCGCCGCGAGGGGTTGACCATCCACGCTATGGCCCATATTACCGGCGGTGGCCTGCCTGAGAACCTACCCCGCTGCCTGGGGCCAGGCCAGGGCATTCACCTGACCCCGGGCAGCTGGTCGGTGCCGCCGCTGTTTACCTGGCTGGCGGAGGCGGGGCAGGTGCCCGAGGCCGATCTCTACCACACCTTTAATATGGGCCTGGGTTTTGCCCTGGTGGTGCCCCCCGCCGAGGTCGATCAGGTGCTGAGCTGGCTGGCCCAGCATCAGGTGACGGCCTACCTGGTGGGCGAGGTGGTGGCCGGGGCGGGCCAGGTCACCGGGCTACCTGAGTAGTAGGTCTGGGGGCGCAATCCGCAGCCTTATTGAAGAACTTCCCCGCCCTGGCCCAATAGCCGATACCTTAAAGGGGCTGTTTGATAAGGATCTTCCGTTGAAATCTTCGACTCTCAACTGGCCCCCCGTGGTGCTCAGTTTTCTCGCCATCGTGGCCCTAGCCCTGGTGACCAGCAGTTTTGTTATCGTCAACCCCGGCCAGGCCGGGGTGCTCAGCGTTCTCGGTAAATCTCAGGATGGGGCTTTGCTCGAGGGCATTCACTGGAAGCCGCCCCTGGTGTCTAACGTAGATGTGTACGACGTGACGGTGCAGAAATTTGAGGTGCCGGCCCAAAGCTCTACCAAAGACCTGCAGGACCTCTCGGGTCGTTTTGCCATCAACTTTCGCCTCGACCCCACCGAAGTGGTGAATATTCGCCGTACCCAGGGCACCCTCGAAAACCTGGTGTCTAAAATTGTCGCCCCCCAGACCCAGGAGTCGTTTAAGATTGCCGCCGCCCGCCGCACCGTTGAAGAGGCGATTACCCAGCGGGCCGAGCTAAAGCAAGACTTTGACGACGCCCTCACCACCCGCCTGGCCAAGTACGGTATTTTGGTGCTCGACACCAGCGTGGTCGATCTAAACTTCTCAACCGATTTTGCCAAGGCCGTAGAAGACAAGCAAATTGCCGAGCAGCGCGCCCGCCGAGCGGTCTATATTGCCCAAGAAGCCGAGCAAGAGGCCCAGGCTGAAATCAACCGAGCCAAGGGACGGGCCGAAGCCCAGCGGCTAATTGCCGAAACCCTCAAGGCCCAAGGTGGCCAGTTGGTGCTGCAAAAAGAAGCGATCGAGGCCTGGAAAGACGGCGGCGCCCAGGTGCCCCGAGTGCTGGTGATGGGTCAGGGCGGCAACATCCCCTTTATTCTCGATATGCAGCAGATGGATGGGGAGGAGACCACCGCTACCCCCATCGTGAACCCGACCTCCACCAACTCGATGAAGAAAAAGTAGTCTGGTAGAGGACTCGCACCTTAAAAACTGGCCCTGCGGCTTGAGTACCCCTGTGGCTGGGATGCTCAAATCGCAGGGCTTGAGAGTATCTCAGCTAAAAAACCTGATATCAAGTCCGCTTAATGGACCACACTATGGACTCAGAGCCAACAGGGGTTAGCGGTCTACAATTCTTAGGTTAATTAGCCGGACTTGATATGAGTTTGGGATAAGGAAATTTTTTGGAAAAGCTGTTCCACTCTCCCCCCTGGAATGGAGGGGGAGAGGAGGGGCATCTACCAGGCAAGGCTAATGTCTTCACCGGGGGAATAGGTGACTTCGCGCACCATGCCGGGCTGGCCAAGGGCCTCTGCCTGGTTGTTGTTGTAGCTAATCATCACGCCGCCGGCGTTGCCCGCCCGAATGGTGAGGGCCTGATCGGCTAGCCAGAGGCGAGTATCTCCCGACTGCAAAATGCCTTCAAATTCGGTCTTACCGTCGGAGGTTATGCGGAGCCATGACTGACCGGTGAGGGTCATTCTGACCGTGATGGGGGCCTGAGGCTCGTTGACCTCTGGGCCTGAGGCCGTCGTGCTGTCGTCGGGATCGTTATTGACGGTAGCGGTTTCCACCTCGCTGAGGGGAGCAAGGGGCGGCAGCATAGTGGCCTCGGGCGCGGTTTGCTTCAGCACGTAGGACAGTCCGCTAATGGCGGCTAACAGCAGCGCAAAGTAGGCTCCGTAAAGGTGCAAAGGTCGCAGCTGGGCAGCGGGGGACTCTTGCCAAGAGCGGCGCTGAATACTGGGCGGGGTAAAGAACTGGCTGGCCAGGGTTTCGCCGTCGAGCTGAAGTACGTCACCGTAGCGGCGAATTAGCCCACGAATGTACACAGGCTCTGGCAGACTGTCGAGGTCGCCCTCTTCAATCGCCGCTAGTAGGCTGGGCCGAATCAGCGTTTTGGCCGCCATTATCTCAAGAGTTAGACCCTGCTGCTGCCGTGCGGCTCGCAACAGGGTGCCGAGTTCTGAAAGCTGCTCTCGATAGAGAGCATTGGGATTGACCAACTCTTTTGTCTTCATACAGGGAAAATTTGGCTCAAGACGATGGATGACCAGCTGATGGCTGAGGCTCACAGCCTGGGGCGGCTGATGAGACCGATGACTCAGCTAATAATGCCTCAATTTCGGCAGATGATAAAGCCCTGTAAGCCCCCACATCTAGGCTGCCCAGGGAGACCGAACCAACCGCAATCCGATGTAAGTCTAGCACCCGATGCCCGAGGGCCTCAGCGACTCGACGAATTTGTCGGTTGCGACCCTCTTGGAGAATAATCTCCAGCTGAGTGTGGTGGTGGTCAGCGGCGATCACCCGGACGCGGGCGGGGCGAGTGGGCCGTTGGTCTAGCTCAATGCCCTGACGCCAGGTGGCTAGAGTTGCGGGTGAAACCTGCCCATCTAGGCGCACTATGTAGGTTTTTGAGACATCGTGGCGGGGGTGGGTGAGGCGAAAGGTAAAGTCGCCGTCGTTGGTGAGCAGCAGCGCCCCGGTGCTGTAGGCATCGAGTCTGCCGACGGGGTGAATGCCGATATTGTGCAGGTCGGGAGACAGGGCGCTGAGCACGGTGGCGCGGCCTTCGGGGTCAGCACAGGTGGAAACTATGCCCAGGGGTTTGTGAAGCAGCAGATATTGCTGGGCAGGGCGATGATTAGGCTGGATCGGCTGATGGTTGACCTCAATGCGATCGCACTGGGGGTCGGCTCGCTGGCCCAGGTGGGCGATGGCTCCGTTGACCTGCACCTGCCCAGCCGTAATTAGCTCCTCGGCCTGCCGCCGGGAGGCAACCCCGTACTGGGAAAGAATTTTTTGTAGCCGCTCTGCCATACCTGGCACCAATTACTGCGGGTGGCCCGCCGGGTTGGGGTTGACCCGCTTACCCAGTATGACAGCAATTAATGGAGACTGAGTATAAGTTCTCAATAGGGATGAGTTGATGTTTATGTAAATTGCGGGGTGTGAGTTACGGGTTTTAGGCGGGGTGCTAGGCGAGGTTTTGGGCGGCGATCGCCCCGTCCAGCAGGGCCTCGGCCGGTAGGTGCAGCTGTAGCCAGGCTCCGCCCAGGTCAGGGTGGTTCGCGGCGGTAATGGTGCCGCTGTGGGCCTCTACAATCTGGCTGACAATGGCCAGCCCCAGGCCAGAGCCGCGACTCACCGCCGGGGTTAACCCCGGGTCGGTGGCGGCTAAATCTGCCCCTGATCCGCTGCGGGTGCGCGACGGGTCGGCCCGGTAAAATCGATCAAAAATGTAGGGTAAATCCTTGGGGCTAAAACCTGGCCCGGTGTCGATTACCTCTAGGGAGAGGCCAGGGTGATCGCCGCCGTGGGCTGGGGTCGCCGGGGGATTGCCCAGACTCAGACGGGCGTAGATGGTGGTCTGGCTAGGGCTGTGTTTGATGGCATTGTCGAGCAGGTTAAGCAGCACCCGATGAAAGAGAGGTTCATCGAGGTTTACTAGGCACTGGGTGGGGCCTGCGTAGGCCAGCTCTAGCCCCTTGACCTGGGCCAGAGGTTCTAGACTGACCCAGGCCTGCTGAATTGTCTGGGGTAAATCGACGGGCTTGAGATTGAGGCCCTGAAACTGATCGCCCTGGAGACGGCTGAGATTGAGCAGGTCTTCGACCAAGTTGCTGAGGCGAATGGTTTCATTGACCAGGCGGTCAAGCCAGCGCCGCTGGGATTCGTCAACTCGGGGCTGGAGGGTTTCGGCCACCAGGCGAATGGATGTGAGGGGGGTTTTTAGCTCGTGGGCGACGTCGGAGGTCCAGCGATCGCGCTGCTGCACCAGCAGCGCTGCCTCCTGGCGATTTTCGAGAAATACGCCCACCTCGCCATTGTCTAGGGGAATAGCGTAGCCCCGCAGCGGGTAGGTGGGTTCTTCTTTGGGGTGCAGCGGATCCGGCGAAATTTGGTAGAGCATCCATTCCTGCTGGCAGCAGGCCTGCCGCTCTCGGGCCTCTTCAATCAGCGCATCGAGTTCGTAGGAGCGGGCTACCTCTAGCAGCAGTCGCCGCCGCTGTACCGACCCGGTTAGGGGTTGGTTCATTTTCAAGAGCCGGTTGGCCTGGGCGTTGCACCAAACCAGCTGATTTTCTTCGTCAACCTGCAGGTAGCCAATGGGGGAATTTTGCAAAATGTGCTCTAGGGTATCGCGGCTAGTGCCCAGCGATCGCAGCTGGCGCTGCTGCTGAGGTTGGGTCTGCACCAGTTGTTCAACCTGCCCCAGGGCCGTGGGCCAGTCGGTCGCCTTGAGGGTAGCCACGAGCCGTTGTTCACGGCGGCGCTGTCGGCGCTGCTGCCAGATCAGCAGCAGCACCCCGGTAATTAACCCCAGCAGATAGACCCCAATAACCAACGTTTGCTCTGCTCGTAGCGATGGACTTTAGCTGTCATAGATGTTAAGCGTATCGCACAAAAAAGCACCCCTGCGGGGGTGCTCTTCATATCAATCAAAATGAAAATGACAACTCAGGAAATCTCCTGCCCGCTCACGGCAGCGTCAAGTCAGACGATGGCCCCGGTTGCAAACAACCGAGGCCATCGCTTAGCCTAACCGGGCAAACTTAATCTATCGAACCACTGCGCCACGGTACTTTAGACCTTGGGGGTGGTCGGCCTTAACCTGCTCGGCTACGTGGCGGGTAGCCACAGCGCCACGGTAACGGCCAATCACTTCTTCAGATACGACTACCTGGGAGGTAGCTGGTTCGTAATCAACGCCACGATACTTCAAGGACATCTTTCGCCTCTCCTTAATGAGTGAAGGTGTGTAAACAGAGGCGCGTTCCTTCGAGCAATTGCTCTACTTCCGTCTCTTGTGAGAGAGATGAACGATTTGTTTCTGTATCCATTGTTACTGTTTTTCTTCTAACTGTCAAGGTGGTTGCTATTCCTGTTAAGAATCCGTAGCACAATAACCACCACCTACTCATCCACTCATCTATATCAGGGCAGACACGTGGGTCTGCCCCTGCCCACCCATCCCCCCGCCTACCCATCCACCCACTCACCCATGCACCACCCCATCCCCCCCCACCGCTACTTCCCTTACCTGACCTGGACTGAGATTGAGGCCATGCCCGATCGCGAAAATACCGTGATTGTGCAGCCCATGGGGGCGATCGAGCAGCACGGCCCCCACCTGCCCCTGTCGGTAGACAGCACCATTTGCACCACCGTGCTGGGGCAGGCTCTAGAGCAGCTTGATCCGGCAATTCCGGTCTATAGCCTGCCGCCCCTGTACTACGGCAAATCAAACGAGCACTGGCACTTTCCCGGCACCATTACCCTGACAGCAGAAACCCTGCTGCGGGTGATTCACGATGTCGCCGAGAGTGTTTACCGGGCCGGGTTTCGCAAGCTGGTGCTGCTCAACGCCCACGGCGGCCAGCCCCAGGTGCTAGAGATCGCAGCCCGCGACCTGCACCTGGCCCACAGCGATTTGATGGTGTTTCCACTGTTTGTCTGGGCGGTGCCCAACTGCGCGGGCGATCTGCTCACCCCTAAGGAGCTGGAGCTGGGCATTCACGCGGGCGATGCCGAAACCAGCCTGATGCTGTCGATTCTGCCCGACCAGGTGCGGATGGATTTGGCTAAAACCGAGTTTCCCCAACGGTTGCCCACCGACAGCTGGCTGACCATGGAGGGCGCGCTGCCCTTTGCCTGGGTGACGCGAGACCTCAGCGCCAGCGGCGTGCTGGGCGACCCCACTATCGCGACGGCCGACAAGGGCGCTCAGCTGATCGCCTCGCTGGTTCAGGGCTGGGTGACGGTGCTGGGCGATATCCATCGCTTTCAGCAGCCCCACACCAACCCCTTGACTCTCCAGTGAGCTGTAGGGATTAGTCTAGGGCTATCGTTACCGATGAGTTTCCATGGCTACCCACTCGTCCGCCACTGCCGCCGCCACTGCCGCCGCCAC
>DAIPYU010000079.1:1695-15253 GCA_036782635.1 Nodosilinea sp. CTOTU7353 | reverse complement strand
GAGTTTCCATGGCTACCCACTCGTCCGCCACTGCCGCCGCCACTGCCGCCGCCACTGCCGCCGCCACCCAGCAGCTCCAGCTCACCGGCATGAGCTGTGCCGCCTGCGCCACCGCGGTAGAGAAGTCGCTGCAGGCCGTCCCTGGCGTTGAGGCTGCAACCGTCAACTTTGCTGCCGAGCAGGCCACGGTGCAATACGACCCTAGGCAGACTGAGCCTGCGGCGCTGCAACAGGCCGTGATCGCCGCCGGCTATGGGGCCACTGTCATCGCCGCCGACGCTGCGATCGACGATCAGGTCGATGCGGAGGCCCACCAGCGGCAACGGCATCAGCGGCAGCTCACCTACCGCGTGGCCCTGGGTATGGTGTGCAGCACCCTGCTGGTGATTGGCCACACCCCGATGATGCTGGGGCGAGATATTTCCGCTATTCCTCACATTTTGCACAATCCCTGGTTTCAGCTGGTGCTGACGGTGCCGGTGATGGTCTGGTGCGGGCAGTCGTTTTTTGTGGGGGCATGGCAGGGGCTGCGCCACCGCCGGGCCGATATGAACACCCTGGTGGCCATGGGCACCGGAGCGGCGTTTCTCTATTCTCTGGTGGTCACCATCTGGCCGGGACTATTAACCTCCCAAGGGCTGGAGCCCGACGTGTACTACGAAGTGGCGGCGGTGGTGATTACCCTGGTGATGCTGGGGCGGCTGCTGGAGAGCCGGGCGCGGGGCCAAACCTCTGAGGCGATTCGCAAGCTGATTGGCCTTCAGGTGAAAACCGCGCGGGTGGTGCGCGGCGGCGAAACCCTGGATATTCCCCTGGAGCAGGTGCAGGTGGGCGACCGGGTGGTGGTGCGCCCCGGCGAAAAAATTCCGGTGGATGGCCAGGTGCTGACCGGCGAGTCGGCGGTGGATGAGTCGATGATTACGGGGGAGCCGCTGCCCGTGACCAAGCGCCCCGGCGACGAGGTGGTGGGGGCGACGCTGAATAAAACCGGACAGTTCACCTTTCGCGCCGAGCGGGTGGGGCGCGACACGGTGCTGGCCCAGATTGTGCAGCTGGTGCGTCAGGCCCAGGGATCTAAGGCCCCGATTCAACAGCTGGCCGACCGGGTCACGGGCTGGTTTGTGCCGGTGGTGATGGCGGTGGCGCTGCTGACGTTTATTCTCTGGTTTGCGATCACGGGCAACCTGGTGCTGGCGATGTTTACCACCATCAGCGTGCTGATTATTGCCTGCCCCTGTGCCCTGGGTCTGGCCACGCCGACCTCGATCATGGTGGGCACGGGCAAAGGGGCCGAGCACGGCATTTTGATCAAAGACGCCGAAAGCCTGGAGCTAGCCCACAAAATTCAAACCCTGGTGTTGGATAAGACCGGGACGCTGACTGAAGGCAAGCCCATGGTGACCGACTACCGGGCAGTGCAGGGCACGGCGCAGGAGCTGCACTGGCTGAGGCTGGCGGCGGCCCTAGAGCAATATTCTGAGCATCCCCTGGCGGAGTCAATTGTGGCCTATGCCCAGGCCCAGGGCATTGCGGCGAAGGAGATTGAAGCGACGACCGTGGATAAATTTCAGGCGGTGATTGGCGCTGGGGTGGAGGGCTGGGTCGCTGGTCACCACATGCAGCTGGGCACCAGTCAGTGGCTGGCAGAACAGGGGGTTGACCAGTCGACGACGGCCCCCACCGCCCAGGCCTGGGAGCAGGCGGCTAAAACCACGGCCTGGCTGGCGGTAGACGGTCAGGTGGAAGCGATTTTCGCGATCGCCGACGCGCTCAAGCCCTCCTCGGCGGCGGCGGTGCAGCGGCTCCAGCGCATGGGACTAGAGGTGATCATGCTGACGGGGGATAACGCTCAGACCGGGCGGGCGATCGCCGATCAAGTCGGCATTCAAAAGGTGATCGCTGGGGTGCGCCCCGATCGCAAGGCCGAAGAGATCAAAGCCCTACAGAGCCAGGGCAAGTTTGTGGCCATGGTGGGCGACGGCATTAACGACGCCCCCGCCCTGGCCCAGGCGGATGTGGGCATCGCCATTGGCACCGGCACCGACATTGCCATGGCCGCCAGCGATATCACCCTGGTGTCGGGCGATCTCAACGGCATTGTGGCGGCGATTCAGCTCAGCCGGGCGACCATGGCCAACATTCGCCAAAACCTGTTCTTTGCCTTTATCTACAACACCATCGGCATTCCGGTGGCGGCGGGGGTGCTGTACCCCACCTTTGGGCTGCTGCTCAACCCGATTGTGGCGGGGGCGGCGATGGCGTTTAGCTCGGTATCGGTGGTGACCAATGCCCTGCGGCTGAAGCGGTTTAAGCTGCGATCATGATATGAATAGACTGCCAAACGGTTAGAAGGGGTTCACGGTTTAGGGTATGCGGTTCACGGCAGGCCATGACGCGAAGAGGGGACAGGTTGCTGGCAGAGTACCAAACTGCCCCCCTGAGTTTGCTATACTCAAAAGCTGAATCAGACGGCGACATGGCCAAGTGGTAAGGCAGAGGTCTGCAAAACCTCCACCCCCGGTTCGAATCCGGGTGTCGCCTTTAACGGTAAACCGCTAGATTCAGCCCCCAGAGGCCCCGTCAGACGGCGAGTGCAGCACTTAGGTGTTTCACTCGCCGTTTCTGTTTTGGGCATGTTTGGACATGTTTGGACAGGCTATTGGGGTAAAATTGGGGTAAAAATCGTGGCACCTAGTGTCACCTTGATCTGATGAGTAGTACTTTTTGAGTGCATGTATTACCCAGTGAGGTCATATCATGTACGCAAAAGGCAGAAACAAGTCCAATACACGACTTGGAAGATTAGCTATTTTCAGAACGAAAGAATAAGGGTTTGAGCCACTGGATTGAGCGCTGAAACTCCCATTCCGTCGATGAACCTTCCAAGTCGTTTTAGGCACGGTCAGTGTGGCAGATTTAATCAGCGCCTGAGCCCCGTCGCTGACCAGGCTATGACCCGTTCATCCGGCTGATTCCCACCCCGGCGGAAGCTGCGCTTTCCAGGTGCTGTAGGGGCGCTCTTTCGTTTCGACTTCGGTGAAAATAAAGCCACTGGCCAACGCCATCAGCACCAGCGTCGGCAACCCCAAGAAGGTGTCTTCGGCTCCTAGCCACACCCCCTGACCCTCAGGCGGTTGGCGGTCCTCTGCTTGGGCGCTGCCTTAGTCAAGAATAGCCGCCTCCACCCGATGTTTGAGCTGTCGCAACGCCGTGGGTGAACAGCCTACGTGGGTATTGCGTATTTGCAGTCGGTCGGTTCACGTCTGTTTTCTTATGGCCTCGCGCCTGATAGTTGTCCAGGCAGGTCACCCCACAGCGCTGTTCATGAAGCCCTAATTGAACACGGTGGCTCCAACCCAGCTTGGTTTCGGCTGTCCGCGCTGATCCGCCGAAGTAGTCTTCAGCCAACTTCGCCATGAAGGCTCGCTTCTTTGGCCCTGTGAGCTTTTGGGCCGCATCTTTTAGCGTTAATTTGACGGTCTCATCCAGTATTTGCAAGGTTATCCATCGCCGATACATGGAGCATATCTCAGGGTGACCGTTGGTACCTTATTTTTGAGCGCGTCCCTTGACCCTCTCGAGGTAGGGCATTAGGGGTCTATGGAGCCACGGTTACCAGTTGGGAGACGAGATTTTGCCCTCGCTCATCTAGCCCTATCGGTTTGGACTCAATCTCTGCCTCATTTAAGCGCCTGAATCACGGCTGGTGAGAAATTCGAGTTCTCGGAGCTACCCACCTCAGCCTCGGCTTTCTCCTCGGTAAGGTGGTGATCTAACTCGGCACTCAGGCAGCATTCTACAAGGGTTTTGGTCAACTGTCTGAAGATGCCGCCTTCGCCCATCAGGTCGTCAGGGCACTGGTAGTCTTTGAGTAACTCGTCGATTAGTTCAGGACGAAAGGTCATTGGCCATGCCTTGGGTAGTTAGTTCATTAGATCTTGTTTTGGCCTCTGACACAAACTAATTTACAGTCCCGATATTCAAAAAGTATTTAATTATACTCCCCAGGAAGAACGTTTTTTATAACAGTAACTCCGCCAAAGTTCTTTCCTGACATTCTCAGCAATTCATCACCTGAAAATTCAAAACCAAGTTTTAGTGCTATTCGCGCAACATCATCGGCAGTCGATGCTGTGAGCACCTCACTTTTAAGCGCAGGTTCAGACTGCATTTTCTTTAAAAATGCCTCAAGTTGATCTAAAGCCATATTAGAAACTCCTATTCTTATTAGCTGATTATATGTTAAAAAGGGAAGCCATTACAGACTTCAATCAGATTCTACTATCCTTTTAAGGCAAGTAGGTAGTTGTCATTAAACGTAGTATGGGCAAAGGCCTCAAAGGCCGTACCCATCTCCCTAATGATGGGCACGCGTTGCTTTGCCTATCCTGCGAAAGTTTTATATTTAATTGCACCTTGCTGCTTATAGACAATAGGCGGAACTCTCAATTGTAAAATTTTCTGCTGAGTTTGTAGGTTGGCTGAAGCGCCAGCCTAACCCAACTCCCTTGGTAGGTTTCTTGCCTAACAATCTACCCCAAACCCACAAATTCCTTCTATCCATGCGCGATCGCCGCGCCCAAACCCCAGCAGCCACTGACTTCTTCTCCGTCGTCATCTGCGATCAACACCCCTACTCCCTGCATGAGATTACTTTTTGATGAGAATCCATCGCCCAAGTTGCCAAGTCGCTTGAGCGATCTTTTCCCAGATTCGCTTCATAAAAGTAGGGTGGGCACTGCCCACCCTACCACCAACACTTTTCACCCATTACTCCTTGATCGCCCACGCCTCCCCCAAGCCATCACACGCATCGACAACGCCCACAGATTGGCATCTCCAGTCCACCCGTTCTTTAAGTTGTGTCATGGGTAAGATGTCGCGGCGGCTCTGGTCTGGTTTAGTTTAATCAGGCTCTGTGAGGTACAAAATGTTTCCAGCCTGGTTGGTGATCGGGGTGGTGGGGGTGGCGATCGCCTCTGCGTCTAGCCTGCTCAGCTCTCGCGACATTAAGTGGTTTAAGCGGCAGCGTCGCCCTGACTGGCTCACCTTTGAGTTTGCCATTCCTTTCGTCTGGACGGTGGTCTTTATCTGCGGCGGCTGGTCGGCCTACATCGTTTGGCGGCAAACCCAGAGCTGGTGGTTCATGGCGGGGTACGTCTTGCTAGAGCTGCTGATTGTCAGCTATACCCCGGTGATGTGCAAATTGCAGAGCTTGCGCGTAGGCGCGGTGATTGGGGCAGCGGGGTTTGTCTTTGGGCTGCTGTTTGCCTGGCCGGTGGCGCAGGTAGACATGGCCGCATTTCTCTTACTGCTGCCCTACCTGCTGTGGAGCCCGGTGGGCACCCTGATTACCTGGCAGATGATGCAGCTAAATCTAGGCCAGTAAGCCCGAGGCCAGTAAGCCCTGTCAAGGTGGGGCCAGATTCGAGGGCGATCCCTCGGATTGGCCGCTGAGCCTTGGACTTATAGTCCTAGGCTCAAAGCCGAAATCCTCTGAAGAAGATTGGGAGCCGAGTTCCCCAGTCTGCGACCGCAGACTTTTGCCATGAGCCAGGGAGTTCACTCCCTGGCGGTTGTGGCCGTAGTCCCTAGCCTGTAGGCGTTTCGGGAATAGTTTAGCCACCTTGACAGGGCTGGCCGAGGCCAGTTAAGCGAGGCCAGTTAGCCTGAGGGATGGATTGTGCCCCCTCGGCAGCAGCCCCTAGGCCTCAACGTAGGCCATTGACCATCGGCCAAAAGGCGCTTGTCTGCATCCATCACGATGTTGTCACTTTTGAGTTTTATGCTTGAAAGTGATTGCCCCCCTGCCTGGCCCCTGGCAGTTATAGAAGAGCTTATTTGTTATGCAAAGTTACTATCCCTGGAACACCAACGCCCTGATCAAGTGGCTAAAGCAAGAGCTTGATCACCATGAAAAAAAGCATCTAGAAGCTGCCTTGCACATTCAAAGACACGTGATTAGATCGTGGCTGAGCGAACCCATACCCACCATTACACTGGCTCAAATCCGTGCGATCGCCGACTATAGAGGTTGGTCTGAAACTCAGGTGATTGACTGGCTCGAACTGCGGCCCGGCCATGTGCAAGAACTCGCCGCTCAAACTATCTCTGCAACCAGCTCAAGGAATTCTTGGCGGTAGCCGTTTGGCCCTGCTCACTGCGATCGCCCAGCACAACCGCTCCAAAGGCTGATCTCTGCTGCCCGCCAGCATCGACATCAAGGCCAGGGCTAGGTCCACACCTGACTGATTTGAGCCTGGCGGGCGAGACTCAAATCAGGCTTTTACGGTGTGGATTTTAAGAAAGTTGGTACCCTTAGGGGTGTTGGCGGGGACACCGCCCATGACCAACAGCTTGTCGCCGGGTACCACCAACTCCCTGTCCAGCAGGCTGCTTTCAGCGGTGGTAACCATTTCTTCAAAACTTCGGGGAAAAGCGTCGAGCAGTATGGGCTTGACGCCCCAGATCAGATTCATCCAGTGGTAGACGTTTTCTTTGGGGGTGCAGGCCACTACCATGGCGTTGGGCCGCTCGCCCGAGGCGATGGTGGCGGTGTAGCCGGTTTCGGTAAAGCAGACGATGTACTTGAGGCCGAGGGTCGAGTCGATGGCGTTGAGGGCTTCGCTGAGGGCGTGGGTCTCATCGTTGAGGGCGGCGGGCTGGTTGACGAACCGGAGGTCTTGTTCCACATCGGTGGCGATGCGGGCCAGCATTTCCACCGCCCGCACCGGAAAGGCCCCCACTGCCGATTCGCCCGACAGCATGACGGCGTCGGTGCCGTCGAGAATGGCGTTGGCCACGTCGCTGGCCTCGGCGCGGGTGGGACGGGGATTTTGAATCATGCTCTCTAGCATTTGGGTGGCGGTGATCACCGGAATGTTGCGGCTGTTGCACTCGCGGATGATGTGCTTTTGCAGCATGGGCACCTTTTCGGCCCGCATTTCGACCCCCAGGTCGCCCCGGGCCACCATCACGGCATCGACCACCTCAAGAATTTCATCTAGGTTGCGGATCGCCTGGGGCTTTTCGATCTTGGCCAGCACCGGGGTGTAGCTGGCCCCCAGCTCTGCCAGCAACGCCTTCAGGGTGAGAATGTCTTGGGCCTGACGCACAAAGCTGAGCGAGACAATATCGACTCCCTGAGCCACGCCAAAGGCCAAATCCTGCTGGTCTTTTTCGGTGAGGGAGGGCAGGCGCAAATTTAGCTCGGGCAGATTGACCCCTTTGCGGCTTTTGAGCGGGCCACCCTGGATCACCCGACTGGTAACTTTGGCTTCGGTGACCGCCTCGACCGTTAGCTCCAGCAGCCCGTCATCAAGCAAAATCTGCATGCCGGGCTGGGCTTCTTCGGCCAGGTAGGGGTAGTCGATGCCGATACTGCCGGGCACGGCGGCCACCTGGTCGAGGGGCACCAGATCGACAGTGGCTCCTTTCACCAGATCTACAGAGCCGGTGGGCAGCTCGCCCACGCGAATTTTTGGTCCCTGGAGGTCTTGCAGCAGGGTGATGGGGGCGTCGTGCTCCTGGGCGACCTCGCGCAGCAGGGCAATCATGCGGGCATGGTCGTCGTAGCTGCCGTGGGAAAAGTTGAGCCGGGCGACATTCATGCCTGCGTCGACCATCTGCTTGAGGATGGCTTTAGAGCTGCTGGCCGGGCCAATGGTGGCCACGATCTTGGTGCGCCGGGTCAGGAGTGCCATGGCAAGAGCCTAGGGAGCGAAGGTTGCCCCCAGTATAGGCAGAGTTATTGAGGTGCCTGTGTAGTCTTTGATTCATTAGCTACGAGAGGCCGATGCCTCGACTAAATCGCCCTCGACCTCGTGGCGCAGACGGGCGAGGGTGGCTGACGTGTCTGTATCTTTGAGGATGGCGGCTAAGGTCGCGCTCACCCCCTCCGGCCCCCAGGTGCAGCCCTGCTCTAGGTAGGTTTGGGCCGCTTTGCCCACGGTGTACGACCCGTAGCCGGCGGCGCTGGCCTGGGCGGTCATGGCCCCGGCCAGGGCGGCTATGCCCGAGGGGCTATCGACCAGGGTAACCAGGGCGGCGGTGGTTTTGCCCGCCCCCAGCAGCCCGCTGCCCAGTTCGCTCAGCAGCAGGGTGCCCGAGCTTTTAAGAATGGCGCGCCACAGCCGCCCCGCCTCGTGGCCCGTAATCGGGAAGCCGTAGAGCCGAGCCAGGGTGCGAATCATTACCAGGTCAATTACCACCCCGCCCAGCAGGTCAAGGCCCGCAATCGGGTTGAGGGCGACGGCGGCGGCTTTGTACTTGGCAAACTGCCAGATGGTGTCGTCGGCGCGATCGCGGTGCAGCTGGGTCATGTGGCCCACCATGTCGCCCTCGATCAGGCGGGCATTGCGCAGGGCGTTGAGGGCCACTAGGGCCGGGCCATCCTGGGCCACAATCGCCAGCAGCGCCGATTTTAGTGGCTCAATCTGAGCTGGCTGAGGCTCCCACTCCTCGGTGGTGTGGCCGTCGGGCCATTCGACCCGCACCTTGAGGGCCGCCGGGCTAGCGGCCACCATCACCACTTCGTCTACGGCCAGCGGGGTGCCGGGGCCATCTTCGCCCAGCTCGTTGTGCAGCCCC
Source organism: Nodosilinea sp. CTOTU7353 (assembly GCA_036782635.1). Taxonomy (GTDB): domain Bacteria; phylum Cyanobacteriota; class Cyanobacteriia; order Phormidesmidales; family Phormidesmidaceae; genus Nodosilinea. The sequence goes on along the minus strand of DAIPYU010000079.1, from coordinate 6,664 downwards.
TTGAGGCGGTCGTAAACGGCCTGGCGATCCACCTCTGGGTACAGGTCTATTTTGTTAAACACCAGCAGCAGTGGCTTTTGCCCCCGCTGTAGGGCCAGCAGGGCCTCATACTCTAGCCGGGTCATGTCTCCGGCCACCACAAACACAATCAAGTCGGCCTGGGTGGCGACGGTCTGGGCCATGTCGGCGCGCAGATCGCCACCCACCTCATCGAGGCCGGGGGTGTCAATCAGCTCGATCTGCCAGGGTTGGTCGCCCCCTAGATCGGGCTGCCAGTACACTGATCGGGGCCAGCGCGTGACCCCGTGCAGGGGGCCAGTTTCCAGCACATTTTCACCCACCAGGGCGTTGATCACCGCCGACTTGCCCCGGCTCACCAGGCCAAACACCGCCACCCGCAGACAGCGCGACTCCAGCTTGGCGCTGAGGCTCTCCAACTGGCCCAGACCCTGCTTGACCGCCGCCAGGTTGGCCGAGCTAGAGTCGCCCTGGAGCGCGGTGGAGTAGCGAGCAGCGGCCTGGGTAAGGGTTTGGCGAGCGCGGTGGAGGAGGGGGGAGGGCATGGGGGGGAGTGGGTGGGTAGGCGGGTGGATGGGTAGGTGGGTGAGTGAGTCGGTGGGTAGGTGGGTGGATGAGTGGACGGGTAGGTGGGTCTGGGGCTTTTAATAAAGGATGAGGGGTTTGTTGATGTGTGTGTTTGGGGCGGGGTTATGGCGTTAGAACTAATGCTTGCGCGATCGCACCTACGCACCTACGCACCCACTCACCCATCCACCCTTCACCCTTCACCCTTTACCCTCCACGACAACAACCGCCTCAGCCTTCAACTCCACCACCGGGGCTTCACTGGCGGTCAGCTGGGCGGGTTTGAGAATGTCGATGCCCTGCTTGGTCAGGGTTTGCAGCAGGCTGAGCTGGCGATTTTGCTGGATGGTGCTTTGCAGCCGCTGGCCGATGGCTTCCCAGGACAGGTCGGTGGTGGGGGTGCCCGCCAGGGCGGCCTGCTCAAAATAATCCACCAGGCTCAGCCCAGCCATGCGGGTGAGGTAGGCGGCGCTCAGCCCCTGCACCAGGCCCCCGGCCAGGTAGGTGGCAAAGTGGCTTTTGAGCACGGCGGTGAGCACCTGGGTCGAGAGTTCGACCAGGCCCAGTTTGACGGTGAGGCTGGACAGGGTGCCGGCGGCGGTTTTGGCTTCGTCGAGGTTGAGGTTAAAGCCGTAGAGCTTGCCCAGGTTCATAATCAGCTGGCCGTTGATGGCGACGGTGGCCAGCAGGTCGAGGGTGGGCACGGGGTTGGCAAAGGCGGCGGCCCCGGCCACCCACTGGAGCTGGTCGATCAGGGGCAGGGCTCGATCGCGCCGCACTCGGTTCAAGTCAGTCTGCACCCGCTGGCTTAGGGCCTGGGTTTGGCGCAGCACCGTCGCCGCCACCAGGGCAGAACGCTCGGCCACGATCGCCGCGCCCAGGGCGGCGGTGAGGTCGGCGATCGCCGGTGCCGGTGTCTCTAGGGTTTCGGTAAAGCTGCCGTCGGCCCGGTGACGGCGCACTTTGATCGGGCGCGGGGCGGCGGCGGTGGTGACCACGGGTACCGCTGCGGGCAGGGTGGCCACCTGGTGCAGCAGCTGGGTGAGAATGGTTTGCTGGTCGGCGGTGTCGTAGTGGTCTTGCTTGTTGAACACCAGCACCGCTCCCTGGCCCGCGATCAGGCGATCGCGCAACAGGGTCAAGGCACTGGCGGTAATGTCGCCATCGGTGAGCAACAGCAGGGCGTCGTAGCCCAGCCAGTCGGGGCCTAACCCGTCGGGGGTAGCGGTCAGGGATACCTCTGCAAAGGCCAGGTCAGGGTGCATCTCAGCGGCGGCCAGCAGGGAGAGCAGCGTAGTTTTGCCGGTGCGGGGGTCGCCGGCGATCGCCACCCGCAGCGCCTGCCGATCTAGCTCTGTGATCAGCGCCCGGTGCCCCTGGCGATGGGTGGCAATGGCACTGGCCGCAACCGCCGTCGAGCTGGCCAACTCAGTTTCTTCGGTCAGACGGTCGATCAGGGTCAGCAGGGCGGCCAGCTCGGTCTCTGCGCGCGCGCGATCTACCACCGGGGGGGCGACGGCTTTGGGGGCAGCCGGGGGGCGATCACCCCGTCGCCACCACCACACCCCCGACCCCAGGGCAATGGCGCTCAGCAGCGTCGAGCTGTCTAGCGGGTTGAAGTGGGCATTGCCCAGCAGCGCCAGGGTGGCCGATAGCCCCAGGCCACCCACCAGCAGCGGCTGCTTGAGCAGACTGGGCAGCGCCGACCTAACACGCTTTATCGCCTTGAAGCCCGTCCTGGGCTTGGGTTCGGCGGCGGTATTGGTGGTATTCGCCTGATCGATTGCCTCTAGCCCCATGACCTGACTGCCCTTGTAATGCGATGACGTTATTGCGATATTGTGACAGCCTCTAGGGGGCGAAGGGTCCAAGGTATACGGTGTACGGTTCAAGGACTGCCGTGAACCGTACACCCTGAACCGTGAACCATCCTAACCTTGGCCGACTACGGCGCTGCCTAGCCCTCTGCTATCAGGGAAAGGATTTCGTTAGCCTGGGGTGGGGCTGCGATCGCCGATCTTAAGAACTGTCCCCATCCCTGCACCCGATATCTCAGCAGTCTTTATTGTCGCAAAGGGGCGGGCATTCCTCCAGTAGGGACTTCCTCCCCGCTGGCGGCGTAGATTCCGGCCCTGGGCGGCTCGGGGCGCGGTCGGTAATCCTACTGTAAACTGATGTAGCGCCTGTGCTGGCCACTCCATTTCAAGACTGAGGAGATTTTTGAGAAAGAAAATACTAGCCTCAATCCAGCGACTATAGCCGCCGTAGGGTGGGCACTGCTCACCATTGGGAAACCATTTTCCAGAAGGCGCTTTAGGCGCTTTACTCATTCTTAAGAGCTACGCTTTTCAAACCCATCACTGCTCAAGATCCCTACTTCTCCGCCCCGAATCGCTCCGAACGCTATGCAACCCATTTTGACCCCTGGTACTACGCTTCAAAATCGCTATCGCGTGCTGCAAGAGCTGGGGCACGGCGGCTTTGGGCGCACTTACCTAGCCGAAGATGTGGGCCGCTTCAACGAGCGCTGCGCCGTTAAAGAACTTGAACCCCAGCAGGGCGATCAATTCTCCGACAAGGCGCTGCAGCTGTTCCAGCGTGAAGCCACCATTCTCTACAACATTGAGCATCCGCAGATTCCCAAATTCCAGGCCATTTTTGAAGAAAATCAGCGCCTCTTTTTGGTGCAAGACTACATCGACGGGGTCACCTACCGCGATCTGCTCAACCAGCGCTTGCAGCAGGGCATGACCTTCTCCGAAGCCGAGGTGCGGCAGTTTCTGCGGCAAATTTTGCCAGTACTGGCTCACATCCACGGCAAGGGCATTATTCACCGCGACATCAGCCCCGACAACATCATGCAGCGCCGTGCCGATACCCTGCCGGTGCTGATTGACTTTGGCGTGGTCAAAGAAGTGGTCACCCGCATTCAGCCGCCGGGCAGCCACAGTCAGGCCACCTCGGTGGGCAAGCTGGGCTACGCCCCCAGCGAGCAGATGCAGTCGGGCCGGGCCTACCCCAGCAGCGACCTCTACGCCCTGGCGGTGACCGCCATTGTGCTGCTCACCGGCAAAGAACCCCAGGAAATTTTTGACGATGTCAATCTCACCTGGAATTTGCCCAACACCCTTAGCCCCGGTCTGCTTCAGGTGCTGCAGCGGGCCACCAGCTACCGACCGGGCGATCGCTACCAATCGGTCAGCGAGATGGCCCAGGCCCTGGGCTCGGTGGGCACCGTGGGGGCGATCGCCGGTCAGCCCGCCCCGCCTCCGTCCCAGGTGAGAACCGTGGCGGTGGGGCGACCGTACCAGCCCACCCAGGTGGCGGCCCCGCCCCCCGCCCCCAACTACACAGCCCCGGTGCCCCTGGCTGAACCCACCTCCGTTTGGGAAAACCCCTGGGCAGTGGCGGTGATTGGCGGCGCTCTGGCCCTGCTGGCGGGCCTGGGCGGCTGGACGGTGGTGAGCCTGCTCAACCGCACCCCGGCCCCGACCCCGACCCCCGAGATCACTATTGACCCCCAGCCCACACCCGAGCCGACCCCTGAACCCACCCCCGAGACCAGCCCAGTAGAGTACAACCAAAACCTGACCATCGCGCCGGGCGAAAATCGCACCGTATCGGGCAGCCTGCGCCGCAACGAAACCATTAACTACCGCATCCGCGCCAGCGAAGGCCAGGTGCTGCTGGCCAGAATGCAGGGCGAAGGAGTGCTGCTGACCGTGCTCAACCCCCAGGGTCAGCCGGTCAACAACTCAGCCCAGCGGGTGCCCAACTGGCAGGGCACCCTGCCCGCCGATGGCGAGTACACCGTGCAGCTGCGGCCCGTGCAGGGGCTAGAAGAGAGTGACTACGAGCTAGAGGTCAGCATTAGCGCCGTGCCCGAGCCCGAGCCCACCGTAGACCCCCAGCCCGAACCCACCGTCGAGCCGCCCCCCGCCGTCACCCCGCCGCCCGCGCCAGGGCCTGAACCCAACCCCGGGGCCAACGTGGTCGAGCAGCGGGTGCAGATTCCACCGGGGCGCACCGAGGTGCAGGTGACGGGGCAGGTCAACGAAGACCGGATTCGTCGCTACATTATCAATGCCCAGGAAGGGCAAGTTTTGGCCCTATCGCTGCCCAACGTCAGCGGCCCGGTCACCCTAGACGTGCGCTTCCCCAACGGCGAGATGATTCCCGATGCGTCGCGGGTGCTCTCGTGGCAGGGGCAACTGCCCACCAGCGGCGATTACATCGTCGACGTCAAGTCGGCCCGGCCCTCGAATTACACGCTGCAAGTGTCGGTCAATTAGGGGGGAGGGGCGATCAGGTCTTGGGTTTCAGGTACAAGGTTTCAGGTACAAGGTTTCAGGTACAAGGTTTCAGGTACAAGGTGCACGGTGCA
>DAIPYU010000079.1:0-1595 GCA_036782635.1 Nodosilinea sp. CTOTU7353 | reverse complement strand
GGTTTCAGGTACAAGGTTTCAGGTACAAGGTTTCAGGTACAAGGTGCACGGTGCACGGTTCATGGGGCACCGTAAACCTTGTACCGTATACCCGACACCCAACACCCGACACCCAACACCCGACATCCGCCCCCCGACACCCCCCTCCCCCCCAACCATGTCCCTTTCACAACTCAACCGTCTATGGCCTCTTTAAATGCCCTGCTGGTGGCAGGTACTGATACCGATGTGGGTAAAACCGTAGTCACCAGCGCCCTGCTGGCCTATTGGCAGAAGTATCGGCCCGCCCAGGCTCCGGCGGTGCTCAAGCCGTTTCAGTCGGGGGCGGGCGATCGCGAGTTGTACCATCGCCTGTTTTTCCCTGAGATGTCCCTAGATGCGATTAACCCCCAGTACTTTGAGGCTCCCCTGGCTCCGCCGCTGGCCGCCGATCTAGAGGGTCGCTCTGTCGACCTGGCCCTGGCCTGGCGCACCCTAGAGGCCAGCGCTCAGCAGCATCCCTGGGTGCTGGTCGAGGGGCTGGGCGGGCTGGGCTCGCCGGTCACCTACGAGCTGACCGTGGCCGATCTGGCGGCGGCCTGGCACCTGCCGGTGGTGCTGGTGGTGCCGGTAAAGCTGGGGGCGATCGCCCAGGCCGTGGCCAACGTGGCTCTCGCCCGCCAGAAAGGTATTGACCTGCGGGGGATAGTTCTCAGCTGCCCCCAGCCCTGCACCGCCGAGCAGATCCGCCAGTGGGCACCGACAGATTTTATCGCCAGTTTGGCCCAAACTCCGGTGCTGGGGGTCTTACCCTACCTGCCCAGCCCCGAGTCGACCGAGGCCCTCGCCGCCGCGGCTTCTACCCTAGATCTAGACGCGCTGTACCCCATGCTAACTCCGGCAAAAAGCCGCTGAAGCTAGCTTCAGCGGCTTTTTGCCGGAAAATGAATTCACAGGCCGCAACATCGGCAGCCGCGCCGCTAAACCTCAGCTTCAGGATGGAACAAGTTAGCTAAAGCCAGCTGCATAGATCGGAGTGCTAGCGTGGCCATGACTTCGGGGACAGCGCCAACGAGATCCTTAGGAAAGCAGTCGCGGCTACCCCTGGGACAGTCTGGCTGGCTGGTGGCCCCCACAAAGGCAGTGGCATGGGCAGGAGGCGGAGTCGGTGGCAGCTGAAAAATCATTGGTCAATCCTCAAGGGCACCCTGATGTTTACGAATCTGGTAGCGAGCTAGGGTCGAGGTCTGCGATCGCAGGAGCGTTGCTTTAATCCCAAGTGCCGTCCGCGTCGTAGAATATCGACCCGCCTTAAAGATAGCGGATGTCCAACCGCAATATCGGTCTCGGGCTCTGCGTTTGGGGCTAGGGTAAGGGGCTGTCCTTTGCGCCGACGGTGGCAGAGTAAGGCTTAACCTCTACGCCAGACGAAAATTTAATTGAGGTTTGCCGTCAAGAAGAGCGCTGTTTGGTAACCCTCGACCTGGACTTCAGCAATCCCATCTAATTCAGACAGTCTCATTGCTCTGGCATTGCTGTGCTGAGGCTGCCATCACGTCCAGAGCTGAAAGATTTGCTGGATGCTATAAAAGCGTTGATTGGTGGTCTGGAACGAG